>NZ_JBAQWU010000018.1:0-1832 GCF_049299075.1 Gordonia sp. (in: high G+C Gram-positive bacteria) | reverse complement strand
GTTTAGCCTCGATCCACCGACTGACCTGGTGTAATTCGTGTGTCGGAATGAGGAAAGTGCCCTCTGAACTGGGATGATTGGTGTTCCTCACGCAACAATCAAACCGTTTCAGGAAGGGCACTTCCGGTGAAAGTGTCGCACAGGTTCGTGCCTGGTTCTGCGGTGTTCGATGATGGCAATCTCGTGTCGTGCGCTGGGTTGGTGCCAGTGATGACGCTGGCCGAACAGACCGGGCTGATGCGGCTGCTCGCCGACAAGGTTCGGATCACGGCGCCGCGGATCAAGTCGGGGTCGGCGAACCCCGCACCAAAACTGGGCACGCTGGTCGCGGGGATGTGCGCCGGGGCGGACTGCATCGATGACGTCGACGTGATCCGCAGCGGCGGCATGAAGACCGTGTTCGGCGGCGTCTATGCACCCTCCACGGTGGGAACGTTGTTGCGGGAGTTCACCTTCGGACATGCCCGCCAATTGGAGTCGGTGCTGCGCGAGCACCTCGTAGCGTTGTGTTCCCGGGTCGAGCTGCTGCCCGGCGCCGATGAGCAGGTGTTCGTCGACATCGATTCGCTGCTGCGCCCGGTCTACGGTCACGCCAAACAGGGCGCCTCCTACGGCCACACCAAGATCGCCGGCAAGCAGATCCTGCGCAAGGGACTGTCCCCGTTGGCGGCCACGATCAGCACCCCGGACGGCGCACCGGTGATCGCCGGGCTGCGGCTACGCGCCGGGAAGACCAACTCGGGCAAGGGTGCGGGCCGGATGGTCGCCCAGGCGATCAGCACGGCCCGTGCCGCCGGGGCTCGCGGGCCGATTCTGGTGCGCGGCGATTCGGCCTACGGCAACCGCACGGTGGTGCGGGCGTGCCTGCGCCACGGCGCCCAGTTCTCCCTGGTGGTGGCCCGCAACCCGGCCATCGATCGTGCACTCGCCGCGATCGAGGAGACGGCGTGGACCCCGGTGTCCTACCCCGGTGCGGTGCGCGATCCCGACACCGGCGCCTGGATCTCCGATGCCGAGGTCGCCGAAATCGGTTACACCGCTTTCGCGTCCACCAAAGACCGGATCACCGCCCGACTCATCGTCCGTCGCGTCAAGGACGCCCGCTTCCCCGATGCGCTGTTCCCGGTCTGGCGGTACCACCCGTTCTTCACCAACACCGACTTGCCCGTCGAGGCGGCCGACATCACCCACCGCCAGCACGCGATCATCGAAACGGTGTTCGCCGACCTGATCGACGGCCCCTTGGCTCACATCCCGTCGGGCCGCTTCGGGGCGAACTCCGCCTGGATCCTGTGCGCGGCGATCGCCCACAACCTGCTGCGCGCCGCCGGTATCCTGGCCGGGGACCGCCATGCCCGGGCACGCGGATCGACCCTGCGCCGCCGCATCGTCAACGTCCCGGCCCGGCTGGCCCGCCCACAACACCGGCCGGTCCTGCACCTGCCCACCCACTGGCCCTGGTCGAAGGCCTGGCTTGCGCTGTGGCACAACACCATCGGATACAGCCCGCCACTACCCGCCACAGTCTGACCAACCCGCCGCAAGGCCCGACCGGAGCACACAGGAAAAGCTGGACAGACCAGCGACTACCTCACGCCCGGACTCCGAAAATCGGGATCAACGAAAACCGGCACCGGCCGCCAAGGTCCGTCGGTGGATCAAGGCTAAACGCCTGTGGAGCCCCGGTAAGTCCTCCCACCAATCAGGGGGCACGGGGCGATGAAACAGGAAGCACCGCAACAGCGGCGTAGCCGCACGGGAATCCCCGCCCGTTCAAGGCGGGGAGCACGTCAAGACCTGCAACGGGTCATCGATCTGCGGCACCTGTGAGG
>NZ_JBAQWU010000017.1:0-11145 GCF_049299075.1 Gordonia sp. (in: high G+C Gram-positive bacteria) | reverse complement strand
TGCTTGCCCTGGTACATCCAGTGCTGTCCGAGGGCCGAGCCGGTGTACGGGGCGAGCCATTTGAAGCCAGCCGAGTCCGAGGCTGGCGCGGCGACGATGGTGGTGTACTCCATGGCGCCAGACTCTTCGAGCGCGGTCTTGACGCCCGCGATGGTCGAGCCTTTTTGGCCAATCGCAACGTAGATGCAGCGAACCTGCTTGCTCGGGTCACCACTGGCCCAGTTGGCCTTCTGGTTCAAGATGGCGTCAATGCAGACGGCGGTCTTGCCGGTCTTGCGGTCACCGATGACCAGCTGACGCTGGCCGCGGCCGATGGCGGTCATCGCGTCAATAGCGGTGATACCAGTGGCGAGGGACTCCTCGACCGGCTGGCGCTCCAGCACTGAGGCGGCCTGCAGCTCCAGGACGCGCTCGCCCTCGGCCTCGATGGCACCCAGGCCGTCGATCGGCTGACCGATCGGGTTGATGACGCGACCGAGGAAAGCGTCGCCGACCGGCACCGACAGCACGTTGCCGGTCCGCTTGACTTCCTGGCCTTGTTCGATGTTCTCGTAGTCGCCCAGGATCACGGCGCCGACGGCATCCAGGTCGAGGTTGAGGGCGACGCCGCGAATGCCACCGGCGAACTCGAGGAGCTCATTCGCCATAGCGCCCGGCAGGCCGCTCACATGAGCGATGCCGTCGCCGGTGTCGGTGACGTGGCCGATCTCTTCACGAGTGGCCTCCCCGCGCACCTCCTCGGTGTAATTCTCGATCGCGCTCCGAATTTCATCGGAGGAGATGGTCAACTCGGCCATATTCCTGCCTGCTCTTCCTGGCTTGCTTAAAGGGTCTGGGAATCGTTTATTGCTTGGATGGTCACTGCATGTCGCGACGCAGAGCCGCGAGCTTGCCCGCAATGCTGCCGTCGATACGCTCATCGCCCACGCGGACGACGACCCCACCGAGCAGTTCGGGATCGATCTCGACATGCAGGGTGACCGGCGCGTCGAAAATTCGGGACAGCTTCTGGGCCAACTCGGTCCGCTGCTTCGCGGAGAGTTCGCCAGCGGATGTCACGTAGGCCACCTTGCGGCCGTTCGTCGCCGCGGCCAGTCCGGAAATCTCGTCGAGCGCATCGCCGGGTGCTTGGTGGCCGACCAGCACGGCCTGCACAGCGAGCCGCTCGGTCACGTCGTCGACTTTGCCGCCGATCAGACCGGCCAGCAGTGTCCGGCGGTCCTCCCGGCTCCGCGAGCGATCGGACAGCGCCAGCTCGAATGCCGGATTGTCCTTGACGAGGCTGGCCAACCGGAACAATTCCGCTTCGACGACGTCCAGGCGGCCTTCCCGCTTGGCGGCCAGCAACAGGGCTTCCCGGCCGAGCGCCTGCAGGGCGCGAGCCAGATCGCCATCGCGCGACCAGTGCCGGGCAGCAGCCGAAGCCACCATGTTCCGAGTCACGTCGTGGACCTTGCCGGTAAGTACGGCGGTGGCCACTGCGGCCCGCGCGTCCGGAGAGGTGGACGAGTCGGCCAGCGCAGTACGCAGGGCCCGGTCGCTTCCCACGGTATCGGCGACAGTCATCAGTTCTTCACCGATGGCGATGTCGTCGGTACCGGTGACCCCCCGCAGGGCGGTCTCGAGCTCGACGCGTGCGCCCTCCAGGGCTTCGCGGCTTGACGCTGCGTACATCTACCTACATTCCTTCTAGTGGCGTGACACGACTGGTGGCGTGAACGACGGCGACGGTCGCAGGTGCGGCGAGGAACCCCCCGGCATGAGCCGGGCTGCTCGCGCGCCGACCTGCACCTGTCTCCGTGGTCATCGTCACTTAGTTGGCAGTCTGCTCGGCGTCGAGCTCCGCGAGGAAGCGATCGACGGTGGAGGCCTGCTTCGCGCTGTCCGACAGGTCGCCAGCGACCAGCTTCTCGGCAAGGTCGATCGACATGCGGCCGACGTCGCTGCGCAGTTCAGCGACGACTTGCTGCCGCTGGGCGGCCAGCTGGGTCGCGCCGTTGGCGATGATCCGGTCGCTTTCTTCGGTCGCCTGAACCTTCATCGTGTTGATGATCTGCGTGCCTTGCTGGCGCGCCTCGTCACGAATCTCGGCTGCCTCTTCGCGAGCGCCCGCAAGCTGCTCACGATAGGCGACGAGCGAAGCGTTGGCTTCGGCCTGTGCCGCCTCGGCGCGCTGGATGCCGCCTTCGATGGTGTCTCGACGCTCATCGAGGACCTTCTGGTAACGCGGAGTCACGTACTTCCAGAAGACGAAGAGAACGACGGCGAAGGCGACCAACGACCAGATGATGTCGTACCACGCTGGAAGCAGCGGGTTGTGCTTCTCGCCGCCCTCGGCGGCGAGAAGAAGAATCTCAGTGGTGTTGATCATGTCGATAGCTCAGATCAGAAGATGAAGCCGACGACGATACCGATCAGCGCCAGCGCCTCGGAAAGTGCAATACCGAGGAACATCGTGGTGCGGATCTGGCCGGCCAGCTCGGGCTGACGGGCGATACCCTCGATGGCCTTGCCTGCCACGATGCCCACGCCGATGCCCGGGCCGATGGCGGCCAGGCCGTAGCCGATGGCACCGAAGCCGGAGCCATTGAAGGTCGTGGTGGTGTCGGCGAGAGTCTGGGCGATGTAGCTCATCTTTCGATTCCCTTTTCTTTCTTAGTGGCTCCCCGCCCGGGCGGACGAGTGAGTCAGTCTTGAGGTATTGCTCGGTCGGGTTAGTGCGAGTCGGCGTGCAGCGACAGGTCGATGTAGACCGCCGTCAGCAGCGCGAAGATGTAGGCCTGCAGCACGATGATCATCAGCTCGAAGAGCGTGAAGCCGATACCGGCGATCAACGAGAACGGCGTGAAGATCACGTGCCAGGTTCCACTGAGCAGGAAGTACTGCGTAGCGGCGAAGAACAGCACCAGCATGATGTGTCCAGCCAGCATATTGGCCATGAGTCGGACGGTCAGCGTGAACGGACGCAAGACGAAGGTCGAGATGAACTCGATCGGAATCAGCAGCGGCTGGATCGCCAGCGGCACGCCGGGCAGCACGATCGAGGACTTGATGAAACCGAAGAAACCGTACTTGGCGATACCCACCCACATGTAGGTGATGTACGCGGTGGCGGCCATCACGATGGGCATGCCGATCCGGGCATTCGACGAGATGTTCAAAAACGGGATCACCGACGACAAGTTCAGGAACAGGGTCGCAAAGAAGATCGACGCAATGATCGCGAAGAACTTGCGGCCGTTCTCCTTGCCCAGGATCTCTTCAGCGATGTTGATGCGGACAAAGTCCAGCATGCTCTCGACCACGTTCTGCAGGCCGCGGGGCACCAGCTTCGCGCGGCGCATGCCCAGGGCGAACAGTCCGGCGACCAGAACCGAGATCACGATCCGCATGATCATCAGACGGTTCATCTGGAAGAACTCGGAGCCCTGGAACAGCACCGCCTCCGGGAAGAAGTCGTTCAAGGTCGGCGTATGGAACTCATCGGCAGCGAGCAGGAGGCCCTGCTCGGCGGTGGCCAGGATGACGCTCAGCGTTCTCTCCCGTGTTCGGGACCTGGAGAGTCAATCCAACTCTCGGTCCGATCGGCAATCGGTGCTTCAGTGACGGCGGCCATGGTGACCGGTCTCGCGCTCAGAACTTTATCAAGTGGTTACCCGCAGAGCCGAATCAGGTGGCGTTTTCCATCGGCGCGTCGGGCGGAAACAGTCCTACTATGCGACGTAGTAGCAGGTCAGCAGCCCTACTATGGCGCTGGTCACGTCACCGGCGCGGTCGTGTCGTCACCCATTGTCACTGGTGTCGACGGCGTCGTCGATGTACGGGGCTTTGGTGGTCAGGACTCCCCACACCTCCGAGCCGAGCACCGCGATGATGGCGCCGATCAACATGCTGACCAGTGCCCCCTTGGAATAGAAGTCCATATTGCCCAGAATGGCCATCACCACCAGCACCACCACCATCTTGATGAACCACGAACCCATGACCGCGGCCATGGTGACTGACGGCGACAGCTTGGTGGTCGCCATGATGGTGACGACGGTCAGCAAAATGAAGCTTCCGCCGACACCGGCGCCGATCAATACGCCCCACACTCCCGGCAGACCGGCCAGCGGCCACCAGATGAGCAGGCCGATCGCGGTCAGCGCCGCCAGCCCGAGCAGTCCGTAGCGCAGGCCATTCTTCAGCGAGGCGAGGGTGTCGTAGCTCTTCTGGTCCAGGGCGGCGTCGTCGGCGGGCTCGGGGCGTTCACTGTTGTCGGGCACGCCGCCTAGGCTAGCTGCGCGAAGTACGGCGACTCAACCTGGGAGCGAAGGTCGCCGCCAACGCGATGAGCAGGCCGACCACGAAGAACGGTGCGACCGAGAGCGGCGAGAACAGTGTGCTGGCGGCCACCGAGAGAGCCAACACTCCGACCCACAGGTAGATGACCAGCGCGACGCGCCGTTGCGAGTGCCCCAGCTGCAGGAGGCGATGGTGCAGGTGCATCTTGTCTGGCGTGGCGAAACCAACGCCGGCGCGGGTGCGGCGGATCACCGCCAGCACCATATCCAGCAGCGGAATAAACACGACCGCGGCGACCAGGATGAGCGGCGAGAGCAGCGTGAACATATCGGCGGTGCCGTAGGCGCTACGGGCCGGGCGACCGGAGGCGCTGGTCGACGCGGCGGCCAGCATCAGCCCGATCAGCATGGCGCCGGAGTCCCCCATGAAAATACGGGCTGGCGAGAAGTTGTGCGGGAGAAAGCCCAGGCAGGCTCCGGCTAGCGCGGTGGTGATCAGCGCCGGCGGGTAGTAGCTGACATCGCCGCCCTGATCGCGCAGCAGACCGAGCGAGAAGATCAGGATCGCCAGCGCGGTGATCAATCCGAGGCCTGCGGCCAGACCGTCGAGTCCGTCGACGAAGTTGATGGCATTGATGGTGGCGACGGTGATCAGCACGGTCACCAGCCCGGCCTGCAGCGGGTCGAGGACGACGGTGCCGATGTCGGCGAACGGGACGTACAGGAGATACCAGCTGACGCCCATCAGCACTAACACCCCGGCGGCCGTGACCTGTCCGGCGAATTTGGTGAGCGCGTCCAAACCCCACCGGTCGTCGATGACACCGACCAGCACGATCACCAGGCCCGCCGTCACCACCGCGGTCATATCGTGCGAATAGGCGAACCCACGGTTGAGCGCAGGCAGTTGGGCGGCCAGCGCGATAGCGCACACGATGCCCACATACATGCCCAGGCCGCCGAGTCGCGGTGTCGGGATCACGTGCACATCGCGCTCGCGCGGCACCGCGACGGCGCCAGCCCGGACCGCTAGAACCCGCACCAGTGAGGTGATCAGGAACGTCACACCCGCCGCGGTGAACCCGACGAGCGCAAGCTCCCGAAGCGGAACGCCGGCACCACCGACCCCGTCGAAGGCAAGGGTGTCGATCGACGTCACTGGCCGCGCAGCTCGTCGACGGTCAGGTCGAGTACGTCGGCGATCTCCTCGATCGGCACGGCGCCCTCGCGCAACACCACCGGCGTCTGGCCGGTGAGGTCGACGATGGTCGACGCCAGCGCGTGATCGGCCGATCCGCCGTCGAGGTAGACCGCGACCGAATCGCCGAGCTGACTGCGGGCCGCGTCGACGGTGGCCGTGGGCGCGCCGCCGGAGATGTTCGCGCTGGACACCGCCATCGGACCGACCTCGCGGAGGATCTCGATCGCTACCGGGTGCAGGGGCATCCGGAGCATCACGGTGCCGTCGCCGTCGCCCAGATCCCAGGCCAGGGACGGTGCCTGCTCCACCACCAGGCTCAGGCCGCCGGGCCAGAAGGCCTGCACCAGGGCGCGCGCCTGTGGGCCGACTCGCTGGACGAGACCGTCGATGGTGTTCCAGGAGCCGACCAACACCGGGACGGGCATGTCCCGTCCGCGGCGCTTGGCCGCCAGCAGTGCGGCCACAGCCTCGGAGTCGAAGGCATCGCAGCCGATGCCGTAGAGGGTGTCGGTGGGTAGCACGACCAGCCGACCGCCGCGCGCGGCGCCTACCGCGGCATGCACCCCGGCCGCCCGCTCATGCGGGTCACTGCAATCGTAGACAGCGCTCACGAGTTCCATCCTTGCACGGCCGGGACATCGGCTCGGGTAGCGGTGACATAACGTGGGCGTCCGGCCAGATCGCGGTGGTTCGTCACATCGGCGAATACCCCGGCATCGGCCAGGACAGCGGCGGTCTGCGCCGCGGTGGTGTCGTCGTGCTCGATCGCCGTCGCACCGCCCGGCACCAGCGCGGCGGCGATCTGCGGCACCAATTCCACGATCAGGTCCATCCCGCTCTCCCCCGAGAAAACCGCGATCGCCGGGTCACAACGTACCTCCGGCGACACGGGCGCGGCGGCCGGCACGTACGGCGGATTGCTGACGATAAGGTCGCACTCCCCGATCGCCGCCCATATGCGCGGGTCGGTGACATCGCCAGCGCGCACCTGGATGCGACGGGCCACCGATGCCGGTTGCGCCGCCACGTTTCGGCGCAGATACGCCAGTGCTTCTGGGGAACGTTCGACGGCGATCACTGCCGCCGCCGGGACCGCGGTGGCGATCGCCAGGGCGAGTGCGCCGCTGCCCGAACAAGCGTCGACGACGCGCAGCGGCGCGCCGGTCGGGCGGGCGCGCAGGAAGGTCGTCGCCCATTGGGCAAGGAGTTCGGTTTCTGGGCGCGGAATGAAGACTCCGGGCCCCACCTCCAGCTCCACCTCGGCGAATACCGACTGTGCTGTCAAGTGCTGCAACGGAATTCGCTGAGCGCGGCGACTGATCAGTGCGTCGAAGGCGGCGCGCTCAGCTGCCGCCACATGATCGACCAGGAGCAACTTTCCTGGATCGACACCGAGTACATGCGCGAGCAACCATGTGGAATCGCTGGCCGCACAGTCGATTCCGGCGGCGGTGAGGACAGCGGCACCCGCCGAGCGCAGCGCAGTGGCCGAGAGCTGGCTAGCGGTCACTGCTGTTCGAGGCGGGCCTGCTTGTCGGCCTCGACCAGCGCATCGAGCAGGGCTTCCATGTCGCCGGCGAGCACCGCGTCGAGATTGTTGGCTTTATAGCCGATTCGGTGATCGGTGATCCGATTCTCGGGGAAGTTGTAGGTACGGATGCGCTCGGAACGATCGACAGTACGGATTTGCGCGGCGCGCCCAGCGGAGGCCTCGGCAGCGGCCTGTTCTTCGGCGGCGGCCTGCAACCGGGCGGCGAGGACCTGCATGGCACGCGCCTTGTTTTGCAGCTGGGAACGCTCGTTCTGACAGGTCACGACGATACCCGTGGGGTTGTGCGTGATGCGCACAGCCGAGTCGGTGGTGTTCACGCCCTGCCCGCCCTTACCGGAGCTGCGGTAGACGTCGATGCGCAGATCGGATTCGTCAATAGCGACCTGGGCAGTCTCGTCCGGCTCTGGGTAGATCAGCACGCCAGCGGCCGACGTGTGGATCCGGCCCTGCGATTCGGTGACCGGCACCCGCTGTACGCGGTGCACCCCGCCCTCGAACTTCAGGCGTGACCACACCCCGTCGCGACTCACCTCCCGCGCCTTGATCGAGAGGGTCGCATCCTTGTAGCCGCCCAGATCGGACTCGGTGATGCCCAGCACGGTGGTCTTCCAGCCCCGGCGCTCGCAGTATTTGAGGTACATGCGGACCAGATCGGCGGCGAACAGCGCCGACTCCTCGCCGCCTGCACCGGACTTCACTTCCAGCACCACATCGTCGCTGTCGTGCTCGTCGCGTGGGGCAAGCAGGTCGGTGAGGGCGGCATCGAGTTCGGCGACGGTGGTCGTCAGCGAGACCACCTCGTCGGCGAACGCCGGATCGTCCTCGGCCAGTTCCCGGGCGGCGGACAGGTCGTCGCGAGCAGCGACCAGCTTGGTGTAGGTCGCCATCATCGGGGCGAGTTCCGCGAAACGCTTGCCCACACGGCGGGCCGTGTCCGGATCATTGTGCAGCGACGGATCGGCGAGCTGCTGCTCGAGACCGGCGTGCTCGGCGAGCACGTCGTCGATCGCGGTGGCCTGCCTGGTCACTCCGGTACCCACTTTCTGCTGGAAAATACTGTGCAAATAGCAACGACGCCCGGTCCGCGACCGTGGGAACGATCGTGAGCCGGGCGTCGGGGGAAAGCTACTTGGTGCGCTTGCCGTACCGCTTCTCGAAGCGAGCCACGCGGCCGCCGGTGTCGAGCAGCTTCTGCTTGCCCGTGTAGAACGGGTGGCACTGTGAACAGACTTCGACGTTGATCCGGCCGTTCTTGGCGGTGCTGCGGGTCTCGAAAGTGTTGCCGCAACCGCAAACGACGGTGGTCGCCTCGTAGGCGGGATGGATGTCCTGCTTCATTCTTAGGGTCCTTAATCTCTGTGGTCGCCGGGTCATCGGGCACAAAGCACTCGATGTGAACCGGAACCGGACTGACCGATCGATTATTCCACAGCCGCACCGTCGGCGCCGAATCCACCCGGTCGGACCGAATCGTCGCACGTGGCAGAATCCGAAGACATGACCACTGATCGCACAGACCGCCCGGCGAAAAAACCCCGTTGGTCGCGGCGTAATCCGTTTAGCGCGAAGGTCGTCGCGAACAACCTGCTGACCTCACCGGAGAGCGACAAAGAGGTCCGTCACCTGGTGCTCGACATCGGCGAATCCGGCCTGGAGTACCTGCCCGGCGATGCGGTCTCCGTGCTGCCGAGCAACGACCCGGACCTGGTGGCGGCCATCATCGCGCGGCTTGGTGTACCGGGAGAGACGGAGATCACCGATCGCAAGGGCGTGCAGTCGCTCACCAACGCACTGACGCACGGATTTGAGATCACCTCGGTCTCGCAGTATCTGCTGAATCACCTTGCGACGACACTGGACAACGCGGTCGCGGCCGACCTGCTGGCCGCCGATCGGGCCGAGCTCGACACCTGGTCGCGCGGTCGTGACGTGCTCGACCTGTTGAACCTCGAGCCGGATTGGTCGCCGACCCCGGAGGCCCTGCTCGCCGAGCTGCGCCCGCTCGCCGCGCGCACCTACTCGATCTCGTCGGCGCCGCATGTGCACACCGACACCCTGCACCTCACGCCGGCCACGGTCCGCCACCGCGCTACCGATGCGTGGGGGGATGGCCGTGATCGCGGCGGCGCCGCGTCAGCCTACCTGGCCGACCGCGTGCAGCCCGGCGATCTGGTCGGCATCTACCTGACCCCGAACAAATCGTTCCGGCTGCCCGAGCCGGACACCGACATCATCATGATCGGTCCGGGCACCGGCATCGCCCCATTCCGCGGCTTCCTCCATCACCGGTCCACCGAATCCGGCAGCGGCCGCAACTGGCTCTTCCACGGGGCCCGCCACCGCGACCACGACTTCCTCTACCGTGAAGAAATCAGTGCGATGCACACCGAGGGCGTCCTGGACCGGCTCGACGTCGCTTTTTCACGCGAACAGGAAGAGAAGGTGTACGTCCAACACCTCATGGACGGCCACGGCGCGGACATCTACCACTGGCTGCGGGACGGCGCGGTGCTCTACGTGTGCGGCGACGCCGACGAGATGGCCCGCAGCGTCGACGAGGCGCTGGTGGCGATTCTCACCGAGCACGGGCCGCACGATGAAGTGTCGGCCCGCGCCCGGATCGCCGAACTGCGCGCCGAGGGCCGCTACCTCCGCGACGTCTACTGACCCCCGCTCCCTGAGCCTGTCGAAGGGTCGCCCCGCTCCCGCTCCCGGACGCCTACGCGTCCCACACTCCGGATGACCCTCGCCGGTGCGAGTGAAGCAGGTGCGTGTCGACGATGCCGACCGCTTCCATCAGTGCGTACATCGTCGTCGGGCCGACGAAGGCGAATCCTTTGGCACGCAACGCTTTTGCCAGCGCCGCCGACTCCGTCGATTGGGTCGGCACCTCGGCTATCGTGCGCGGCCGCGGCGTCTGCCCGGGCTGAAAACTCCAAATGAACTCACCCAGTCCCCCATCAGACCGCATCTCGACGGTGGCCCGGGCGTTGCCGATCGTCGCGGCGATCTTGCGCCGGTTCCGGACGATCGCGGCGTCGTCCATCAGTCGAACGACGTCCTTCTCGCTGAACGCGGCGACCGCGTCCGGGTCGAAACCGGCGAACGCCGCCCGGAAGGCCGGGCGTTTGCGCAGAATCGTCGCCCACGACAGTCCAGACTGGAAAGCCTCCAGGCTGAGCCGCTCAAACATGCCGCGCTCATCGCGCACCGGCATGCCCCATTCGGTGTCGTAGTAGTCGCGCAGGAGTGGATCGACGGACGCCCACGCCGGGCGGGCCAGTTGATCGGGGCCCACCACCACGCCCGTGCGGGGCTCGCCGCTCACCCGGCCCCTTCCAGTGTGAGCAGCGCACCTTTGGCGGCCAGGCCGCCGCGGTAGCCGCCGAGCGTGCCATCCGAACGCAGCACCCGGTGGCATGGCACCACCACCGGGAGTGGATTGGTGGCGCAGGCGGTGCCGACGGCGCGCACGGCACCCTGATTGCCCACCTGCTCGGCCACCTGCTTGTACGTCTGCGTCTGCCCGTAGCCGATGTGTGGGAGGTACCGCTGCACCGTCTGGCGGAACCCGGACGAGAGCGCGTAGTCCAGCGGCACGTCGAAGTCGCGGCGCGTCCCGGCAAAGTACTCATCCAGTTCGGCGGCCACCGGGTCGAGGCGGCGCGGCGCCTCCAGCACCCGCGGCGAGATCTGGCCCGCGAGCTCCGCAAGCACCTCGTTGTTGTCCTCGCACTCGAAGGCCACCCGCACCAGGCCGACCGGCGTCGCCGCGATCAGCAGCCGCCCGATCGGCGTATCCAGGGTGCGGTAGGCGACGTCGAGCAGCCCCTGATCGGCGGCCTCGGCCACCAGTCGCGCACGCAACGTCGTCAATGCATCGTCCTCGCTCATCGGTCACCCTCCCAGTCGTCGCCGCAGATCTTCCGGAGTGCTTTGATGCCGTCGGCGCAGGCGCGCCGTACCGCGTCGGCGCTGCCGCCGATCAATGCCGCGGTCTCGGTGTGCGGTAGGCCGCCAAAGTAGTGATACGCCACGGCGAGCCGCTGGCGCTGCGGGAGCGCGGCCACCGCCGTCCAGATCTCGCCCCCGGCCGGGGTCTCGGGGGC
>NZ_JBAQWU010000016.1:0-3670 GCF_049299075.1 Gordonia sp. (in: high G+C Gram-positive bacteria) | reverse complement strand
CCGGGGACGCCGTCAGAACCCACTGCCAGCCGGGTGCGCACCCGCCATCGGGTCGGTGACCCATCGAGCCCCCGCACGCGCGGTGCGGGCAGCCCATCGGCGCCGGGAGTGAATCCGCCGATCCTGGTCAGCACATCGGTGAGCGCCGATGCGCGCAACTGCACCGCATAACTCGGGGTGGCGTACGAGAGGTCACAGCACCCCGCCCCGGCGGCCGCAGCCGGGCACAACGGATCCACCCGGTGCGCGGAGGCGTCAACGATCTCGACCGCGCGCGCCCGCGCGAACGACGCCTTCTGCTCGTCGATCTGGACGCGCACCACTTCGCCTGGCAGCGCGCCCGATACGAAGACCACACGCCCCTCATCGTCGTGGGCGATTCCCGCACCACCGTTGGCGAAACCAGTCACCCGCATCGTCCTCACCGGCGTCATCGATCTCCTCGGTCGTTCCGGACGAAGCCCCGCCGGGTATCGCCGGGCGCGACGAAGTCGGCGTCGACACGCTCGGCGGCACGGCTGGACGAGGCCAGCTGCCACGGCACCGAGGTGACCATGACGCCCGGCTCAAAGAGAAGTCGGGTCTTGAGTCGCAGCGCCGACTGGTTGTGCAAAATCTGCTCCCACCAGTGACCGACCACGTACTCCGGAATGAATACGGTCACCACGTCACGGGGGGCGTCGCGGCGGGTCCGCCGCACGTAGTTGATGACCGGTCGAGTCACATCACGGTAAGGCGAGGCGATCACCTTGAGTGGCATCCCGGTCGCGCGCGCTTCCCAGTCGGCGACGAGCACCCGGGTGGCCCGCTCGTCGACGTTCACCGTCACCGCTTCCAGGATGTCCGGTCGCGTGGCACGGGCATAGCGCAGCGCGCGCAGCGTCGGCAGTTGCAACGACGCCACCAGGACGATCGAATGCGTACGGCTCGGGAGCACGCCGTCGTCGTCCACGGCCGCCGTCTCCAGCTCCTCGGCGACCGAACGGTAGTGCCGGTTGATCATCTTCATCATCACCAGCAGCAGCGCCATGGTCAGGATGGCGATCCACGCACCTTCGAGGAACTTGGTGAGCAGCACCACAACCAGCACGGTCCCGGTCATTACCATGCCGACCGCGTTGACCAGCCGCGAGCGCCGCATCCGTGAACGCGCCTCCGGGTCGGTTTCGGTCGTGAGCAACCGTGTCCAGTGTCGCACCATGCCGGTCTGGCTCAGGGTGAACGAGACGAAGACGCCGACAATGTACAGCTGGATGAGGCTGGTCACTTCACCACCGAAGGCAATCACGAAGCCCATCGCCGCCAGCGCCAGAAAGACGATGCCGTTACTGAAGGCCAATCGATCGCCGCGAGTCAGCAGCTGCCGGGGCAGGTAGCGGTCCTGCGCCAGCACCGAGCCGAGGACCGGAAAGCCGTTGAACGCGGTGTTGGCCGCCAGCAGCAGGATCATCGCGGTGACCACCGCAATCAGATAGAAGCCCGGCGGGAATCCGGCAAAGACCGTCTCGGCAAGCTGCGCGAGTACCGACTTCTGTTGATAGCCGGCGGGCAGACCGGCCAGTTCGGTCTGCGGGTTCAGGACGTATTTGGCGTGCAACCGCTGCGCCAGCACGACGATACCCAGCAAGAGGGTGATGGAGAAGGCACCGAGCATGAGCAACGTCGTGGCGGCATTGCGCGATTTTGGCTTCTGAAAAGCAGGCACCCCGTTGCTGATCGCCTCCACGCCGGTCAGCGCAGCACAGCCCGACGAGAACGCCCGGGCCAGCAGGAAGACCATCGCCACCGCAGTCAGCTGGGTCTGTTCGGCGATCAGCTCATAGTTGGCAGTGGGTGCGGCCAAGTCCCGGCCCAGCACAAACAACTGGACGAATCCCCAGGTCAACATCACCAGGACGCCTGCGATGAAAGCATACGTCGGAATCGCCATCAGGAGCCCAGACTCTTTGACTCCGCGCAGATTGACCGCGGCGACGAGCGCGATCCCGAGGAGGCAGAACAACATCTTGTGATCGTGAACGAAGGGCACCGCCGAACCGATGTTTTCCGCCGCCGCGGCGACCGATACCGCGACGGTCAGCACATAGTCCACGAGCAGCGCGGCACCCACGGTCAGGCCCGCATTCGGGCCGAGATTGACCGTCGCGACCTCGTAGTCGCCGCCACCGGACGGATAGGCGTGCACGTTCTGCCGGTAGCTGGCCACCACCACGATCATCACCGCGGCAACGGCCAGCCCGACCCACGGAGCGAATGAGTAGGCACTGATTCCAGCCACCGAAAGGACCAGGAAGATCTCCTGCGGGGCATAGGCGACCGAGCTCATCGCATCCGATGCGAAGACGGGCAGCGCGATACGTTTAGGCAGCAGCTGAGACCCCAGGTGGTCGCTGCGGAATGGCCGACCCAGAAGCAGCCGTTTGGCGGCGGTGGTCGCCGTGGTTAGTCCAGACACTCCGCCACAGTAGGCCCAGCGCGGAGTAACGTCCATCGGGTGCGAGTAATCATCATGGGTTGCGGGCGGGTGGGGGCCTCGTTGGCTACCGCGATGTCGAGCCGCGGACATCAGGTCGTCATCATCGATCGCGACCACAGCGCCTTCGAACGCCTCGGCGACGGCTTCACCGGGCGTACGGTGCGCGGCATCGGATTCGACCGGGACGTGCTGGTCGAGGCCGGTATCGCCGACGCCGAAGCCTTCGCCGCCGTCTCGTCGGGCGACAACTCCAATATCATCGCCGCCCGGGTCGCCCGGGAGACCTTTGCCGTCAAGAACGTCGTCGCCCGGATCTACGACGCCAAACGCGCCGCGGTCTACGAGCGTCTCGGAATTCCGACGGTCGCCACCGTGCCGTGGACCACTGAGCGCTTCATCACTGCGCTCGGGGAGACTCCGCAGGCCCCACTGTGGACTGATCCGTCCGGGTCGCTGGTGATCGCCCGGGTCGCGCTGCACGAAGATTGGTACGGAATCAGTTGCAGTAAGTTCCAAGAACTCACCGGCGCCCGAGTGGCCTTTCTGCATCGGCTGGGCGCGCCGATGTTGCCTGAGCCACGAAGTGTGCTGCAAGCCGGCGACGATGTCTGTATCGCCACGCTGACCGAGCACCTCGATGCTACGCGCGCCGCCGCCGCACTGCCCCCTGCCGAAGGACTGCTGGAATGAAGGTCGCCATCGCCGGAGCCGGCGCAGTAGGCCGCGCCATCGCCCGGGAACTCGTCGCCAGCGGACACGATGTCACGCTGTTCGAACGAGACCCCGGGCACATCCATCCCGGGTCGCTGACGCAGGCCAACTGGGTGCATGCCGACGCCTGCGAACTCCAGGATCTGGAGGCCGCGCAGTTGCACACCTTCGATGTGATGATCGCGGCCACCGGCGACGACAAAGCCAACCTGGTGGTGAGTCTGCTGGCCACCACCGAGTTCGCAGTGAACCGGGTCGTCGCCCGCGTCAACGACCCGCGTAACGAGTGGCTGTTCACTGAGGACTGGGGTGTCGACGTCGCCGTGTCGACCCCACGCCTGATGGCGGCGCTGGTGGAAGAAGCGGTCAGTGTCGGAGATCTCGTCCGCCTCATGACCTTCCGTCAGGGGCAAGCCAATCTCGTGGAACTGACCCTCCCCAGCGACACCCCCCTGGCCGGAAAGCCGGTCCGCAGACTGAACC
>NZ_JBAQWU010000015.1:0-3267 GCF_049299075.1 Gordonia sp. (in: high G+C Gram-positive bacteria) | reverse complement strand
GTCGCACGCGGCGCGAACTCGGGGCGGAGTTCATCGCACCCGAACAAAGCATCGTCGAGCACTTTCGGCAGCTGATGGATGCGCCGCGGTAGAGTCGCCGAATTTCCCGCGCCGCAGTGCTGGTCGGGCCGGGTTGCCGTCGTTCGATATGGGAGACTGGCCCCATGAGCAACGGCAAGCTGATTCTGATGCGTCACGGCGAGTCTGAATGGAACGCCTCCAACCAGTTCACCGGCTGGCAGGACGTCAACCTGACCGAGAAGGGTGTTGCCGAGGGCAAGCGCGCCGGACACCTGCTGACCGAGACCGGACTGCTGCCCGACGTGCTGTACACCTCGCTGCTGCGGCGTGCGATCATCACCGCCAACCTCGCGCTCGAGACTGCCGATCGCCTGTGGATCCCGGTGGTCCGTGACTGGCGCCTCAACGAGCGGCACTACGGTGCGCTGCAGGGCCTGAACAAGGCCGAGACCAAGGACAAATACGGCGACGAGCAGTTCATGCTGTGGCGCCGCAGCTATGACACCCCGCCGCCGGCTATCGCGCCTGATGCCGAGTACAGCCAGGTTGGCGACCCGCGCTACGCGGGCATTGAGGTCCCGCTGACCGAGTGCCTGCAGGATGTCGTCACGCGGCTGATGCCGTACTACATGGAAACCATCGCCGCGGACCTGCGCGCGGGCAAGACGGTCCTGGTCGCGGCACACGGTAATTCGCTGCGCGCCCTGGTCAAGTACCTCGACGAGATCTCCGATGCGGACATCGCCCAGCTGAACATTCCGACCGGAAACCCGCTGGTCTACGAGGTTGACGACAACCTGCGTGCGGTGTCGCCGAGCGCCGATCCGCGCAATCCGAGCGGCCGCTACCTCGATCCCGAAGCCGCCGCGGCCGGTGCTGCCGCGGTGGCCAATCAGGGCAACAAATAACGCCCCTGCGGGTTTGCTGGGCCTCGGCTACATTGGAACTATGACGGACGGGGCAGCAATGAAGGTGACTCATCTGGTCGATCGCGAGCGGTTCCGCGCCGAGGTCGACATCGACGGTGTGGCGACGGAAGTCGGCTACCTTGACTACACCCGCGACCCCGGGCATACCGATGGCGATCGCCTGGCGCTCACACACACCGTGATCTTCGACCAGTTCGGTGGCCGCGGCTACGCGGCGCAGTTGGTGGCTGATGTGCTCGAACAGATTCAGGCGGACGGCAACAAGGTGGTGCCGGTCTGCTCCTACGTTCAGAGCTATCTGCGCAAACATCCCGAGTACGCCGATCTGGTCGCGTCCTAGCGGAGTACCGTGCGCGAAAAGGGCAGGAAATGACGGACGTTCACCTCCCGGCCATTCATGAGAACCTTGTGTGAACGCTGCGCCAACCAGGCCCGATGAGGTCGCTTCGTCGCGTTCACTGGCCGTAGACTCCCGTTCGTGTCCGAATCCCCGGAGAGTTTGATGACTCCTGCCGACCATCCGACGTCGGGTAGCGCAGGTCCGGCGTTTGTTGACGACGACGCGATTACCTACAACGCCGATGGCTCGGTGAGCCGCGGTGGTCTGCTCAATCTGCTGGTCGCGCACTCCGAATCGGGCACCGCGGTGGTGGACGTCGACCACAACATCGTGCTGTTCAATAAGCGCGCCGTCGAACTCGGCCTGCTGCGCGACATTCTCGCCGATCCGGTGGCCGAAGCGGTCAGCGAGGTCTTCGCGACGGGTGTCGACCGGCACTTCGACTTTGTCCCGCCGATCTCGGCGATGGGCTTCGTGTCCACTGGTCGCACCATGCCGCGCACCGTCGAGAACGTGCGGTGTGTGGTCCGCCTGGCCGAGCATGGCACCTCTCGCTACGCGCTCGTCTACGGTGACGATGACTCCACTAACCTGCGTGTGGAAGCCACTCGCCGGGACTTCGCCGCGAACGTCTCGCACGAGTTGAAGACCCCGCTGGGTGCGATCAGTCTGATGACCGAGGCCATGCTCGAATCGCATGACGACCCGCAGGCCGTCGAGCACTTCGGCCACCGGGTCCTGCGCGAGGCCACCCGGATGAGCACGTTGATCAACGAACTCATCGGGCTGTCTCGACTACAGGATGGCCGGATCGAGCAGTTCAGTGCGACGGGCGTCGACGCGCTAATCGACGACGCCCTCAGCTCGGCCTCGGTGAGCGCCGAGGTCGCCCAGATCGAGTTGATCCGGGACGAGCCAGGCGGGCTGGTGGTACCCGGCGACCGCACCCTGCTCCTCACCGCGTTGAACAACCTGATCGTGAACGCCGTGAACCATTCGCAGTCCGGCGAAGTGGTCTCGGTCAGCCATCGGCTGGTCGATATGGCCGAAGGTCCGATGGTGGCCATCGCCGTCACCGACCGCGGCATCGGGATCGCCGCCGCCGATCAGCAGCGGGTATTCGAACGCTTCTTCCGTGTCGACAAGGCGCGCTCCCGCGCCACCGGCGGCACCGGCCTGGGCTTGGCCATCGTCAAGCACGTCGCCGCCAGCCACGGCGGCCACATTGGACTGTGGAGCAAACCGGGCACCGGTTCCACCTTCACCCTGTACATCCCGATCGACAGATCCCCCGAACTAGAGGAAGACGACTAGTGACGCACGTTCTCATCGTCGAAGACGAGGAATCCCTCGCCGACCCGCTGGCTTTTCTCCTCCGCAAGGAGGGCTTCGAAGCCAGCATCATCAACGACGGCGCGCAGGCGGTGGCGGCGTTCGACCGGGTGTGCCCGGACATCGTGCTGCTCGACCTGATGCTTCCGGGCGTCTCGGGCACCGAGATCTGCAAGCAGATCCGCGCGAGGTCGCAGACGCCGGTAATCATGGTGACCGCTCGCGACAGCGAGATCGACAAGGTCGTCGGCTTGGAACTCGGTGCCGACGACTACATCACCAAACCGTATTCTGCGCGCGAGCTGATCGCCCGGATCCGCGCGGTGCTCCGGCGCGGGGGAGTGGTGGCCGCCGAGGACGACGCAGCCATCGGCGTGCTGGAAGTGGGGCCGGTCCGGATGGACGTGCAACGCCACACGGTCACCGCGTCGGGCGTCGACGTGACTCTCCCGCTCAAAGAGTTCGACCTGCTGGAGTATCTGCTGCGCAACGCTGGCCGGGTCCTGACCCGCAGCCAGCTGATCGACCGGGTCTGGGGCGCGGACTACGTGGGTGACACCAAAACCCTCGACGTGCATGTGAAGCGCCTGCGCTCCAAAATTGAGCCCGATCCCGGCCACCCGCGACACCTGATCACCCTGCGCG
>NZ_JBAQWU010000014.1:0-5233 GCF_049299075.1 Gordonia sp. (in: high G+C Gram-positive bacteria) | reverse complement strand
GACCCACACCGGGTGGCTCAGCCGGTTGGTGTCGTCGGCGCCAGCCTCCAGCAGGATGTCGAGGTGGTCGACGGTCATCTTCAGCCGGGCGCGGCCGTAGGCGATTAGCCGGTTGAGGGGCGGTGCGCCCGGGCCGAGCGGTGGTGGGCCGCCCAGGAAGCCGTACTGCAGGCTGTGCTCGGAATGATCCAGTAGCGCCATCATCAGGCCGGTGCGGTTGCCGAAGCGGCGGAAGACGGTGCCTTTGCCGACACCTGCCGCGCGGGCGACGGCATCCATGGTGACCGCGGCGGCACCGTGCTGATCGATCAGTGATTTGGCGGCGGTCAGGAGCAGCTGCCGGTTTCGTGCCGCATCGGCGCGCTCGGTGCCGGGGCCGGGCGCCTGGACCACGTGCAGAGCCATCGGCGACACCGAATCGGAAAGCATGGTTGACAGGGTATCGCGACCGCCCGCGAATGCGACACGCCCAACACTCCGAGACACGCCGAACTGCCTGTGGATTACTTACTGGCGACCAGGGAATTCCATGAATGTTGTTCACAAGTTCTTGTGGTCGCTCGACTTGTCGGACACAAGGTGTAGTGTTCATGGTGTTCGGCGGCCCGACTCGACGCACAGCGCGAATCATGACCGACGACGACCGCGAACGTCAGCGCGACACCGCAGCGAATACGACATGTCATTACGGCCGACGGCGGTCTCGATGACCAGAATCAAGGGGAGTTCAGACATGACGATCACCGTCTACACCAAGCCGGCCTGCGTGCAGTGCAATGCGACCTACAAGGCGCTCGACAAGCATGGTCTGGACTACAACGTCGTCGACATCAGCCTCGATGATGACGCCCGCGACTATGTGATGGCGCTGGGCTACCTGCAGGCGCCGGTCGTTGTTGTCGACGACGAGCACTGGTCGGGTTTCCGTCCCGAGCGCATCAAGGCCGTCGCCTCCCGCGCAGCCTGATCGGTTCATCGACGTGTCCGTCTTGGTTTCCGGTCCAGGGGTCGCCGCCGACGTTGGTGGCGGCGCACCGAGTACGGCCGGCCACGACGCGTCGGGAGAGCTCCCGCTGATCGTGTACTTCTCCTCAGTCTCGGAGAACACCCGGAGGTTCGTCGAGAAGACGGGCGCGCGATCACGGCGGATCCCGCTGATCGACCGTTCCGGTGCGTTCCGAGTCGAGGAGCCGTACGTGCTCGTCAGCCCGACCTACGGTGGCGGCAAAGCATCCGATGTGGGCAACGCAGCACACGCCGGCGGTGGATACGTCCCCAAACAGGTGATCCGGTTTCTGAACGACCCCCACAACCGGTCCCTGATCCGTGGCGTGATCGCTGCGGGCAACACGAACTTCGGCGCGGAGTTCTGCCTGGCGGGTGACATCATCTCGCGCAAATGCCAGGTGCCCTACCTGTACCGCTTCGAACTGATGGGAACTGCGGAGGACGTTGACTGCGTCCGCGCTGGACTCGCCGAGTTCGCTGCCGGACCGGCGTTCCGTCGGTCCTGAAGTCTCTGCTTCTGGCTTCACCCTGCACAGCCCTATCACCGCACAGCCTTATCACCGCACAGCCTTATCACCGCACAGCCTTATCACCGCACTGCCTTATCACCGCACAGCCTTATCACCGCACAGCCTCACCCCTTTTTGTAATCCCAGGAGTCGTCTTGTCGCCCACCACCGTTCCCGTGTCCGAACTTCCTGCCGCCGGCGGCGGCGCCTCGGCGAGCCTGTCTGGTGTGCACGCCGATCCGGCTGGCCACGATCCGGGTGACCTGGACTATCATGCGCTGAACGCAATGCTGAATCTGTACGACGCCGACGGCAAGATTCAGTTCGAGAAGGACGAGATGGCGGCGCGGCAGTACTTCCTGCAGCACGTCAACCAGAACACGGTGTTCTTTCATGACCTGGACGAGAAGCTCGACTATCTGGTCAAGGAGAACTACTACGAGCCCGAGGTCCTCGACCAGTACGACCGTGAGTTCGTGAAGCTGCTGTTCGGGCATGCCTTCGGCAAGAAGTTTCGCTTCCCGACCTTCCTCGGCGCGTTCAAGTACTACACGAGCTATACGCTGAAGACCTTCGACGGCAAGCGCTACCTGGAGCGTTTCGAAGACCGGGTGTGCATGGTGGCGCTGACGCTGGCGGCCGGCGATACGGCGTTGGCGCGCAACCTGGTCGACGAGATCATTTCTGGCCGGTTCCAGCCAGCCACCCCCACCTTCCTGAACTCGGGCAAGAAGCAGCGTGGCGAGCCGGTGTCGTGCTTCCTGCTGCGCATCGAGGACAACATGGAGTCGATTGGCCGCTCGATAAACTCGGCCCTGCAGCTGTCCAAGCGCGGCGGCGGCGTGGCCCTGCTGTTGAGCAATGTCCGCGAGCATGGTGCGCCGATCAAGCAGATCGAGAACCAGAGCAGCGGTGTCATCCCGATCATGAAGCTGCTCGAGGACTCGTTCAGCTACGCCAATCAGCTCGGGGCCCGGCAGGGTGCCGGTGCGGTGTACCTGCACGCGCACCACCCGGATATCTACCGCTTCCTGGACACCAAGCGGGAGAATGCGGACGAGAAGATTCGGATCAAGACCCTGAGTCTGGGGGTCGTGATCCCGGACATCACCTTCGAGCTGGCCCGCAACAACGACGATATGTATCTGTTCAGCCCGTACGACGTCGAGCGCATTTACGGGGTGCCGTTCGCCGACATCAACGTCAGCGAGAAGTACCACGAAATGGTCGAGGACAAGCGGATCCGCAAGTCCAAGATCAAGGCGCGCGAATTCTTCCAGACCCTCGCCGAGCTGCAGTTTGAGTCGGGCTACCCGTACATCATGTTCGAGGACACGGTGAACCGGTCGAATCCGATCGACGGCAAGATCACCCACTCGAACTTGTGCTCGGAGATCCTGCAGGTGTCGACGCCGTCGACGTTCAACGACGATCTCACCTACAGTCACGTCGGCCGCGACATCTCGTGCAACCTCGGGTCGATGAACATCGCCAAGGCGATGGATTCGACGGACTTCGGTGCCACCATCGAGACCGCGATCCGCGGTCTGACTGCGGTTGCCGATCAGACGTCGATCGATTCGGTGCCGTCGATTCGTCGGGCCAACGAGGAGGGCCATGCCATCGGCCTGGGCCAGATGAATCTGCACGGCTATTTGGCTCGTGAACGCATCTTCTACGGCAGCGAGGAGGGCATCGACTTCACGAACATGTACTTCTATACGGTGCTGTTCCACGCGATTCGTGCCTCGAACAAGATCGCCAAGGAGCAGGGCCGCCCGTTCGTCGGTTTCGAGAAGAGTACCTACGCCACCGGTGAGTTCTTCGACAAATACACTGATCAGGTGTGGGAGCCGGCGACTGCCAAGGTGCGCGAACTGTTTGCCAACGCCGGGGCCAGTGAGGGCGAGAATGGCCTGTTCGCTACTGCCGGGATCGCCATCCCGACGCAGGACGACTGGCGTGAGCTGAAGGAGTCGGTGCGCAAGTACGGCATCTACAACCAGAATCTGCAGGCCGTCCCGCCGACCGGCTCGATCAGTTACATCAACCACTCGACCAGCTCGATCCATCCGATCGCCGCGAAGATCGAGATCCGCAAGGAAGGCAAGATCGGCCGCGTCTACTACCCGGCGCCGTACCTCACCAACGACAACCTGGAGTACTACCAGGACGCGTACGAGATCGGTTACGAGAGGATCATCGACACCTATGCTGCGGCGACGCAGCACGTCGATCAGGGGCTGAGCCTGACGCTGTTCTTCAAGGACACGGCCAGCACGCGCGATGTGAACAAAGCCCAGATCTACGCCTGGCGCAAGGGCATCAAAACGCTGTACTACATCCGCCTCCGCCAGATGGCCCTGGAAGGCACCGAGATCGACGGCTGCGTGTCGTGCATGTTGTGACGTACCGGCAGTAGGTGACGACGGGTGGTTGTTCGATGAACAACCACCCGTCGTGCACGTTGGTGATGGTTCTATCCGCCGGATCGGCGGACCTGCACCGTCACGACGAGCAAGGCGCCGAGCAGAATCGCCGGGCCGAACAGATCGGTGCCGGCTGCCAGGGCGCGGTCGGCGGTGAAGGAGCCGCCGTCGGACAGGCCGAGGAACACCGCACCGGCCACCGCGGCGGCCGGGGTCCACGACGCCGCGCGGATGCTGATCAGCCCGGCAGTGAAGAGTCGGACGCCCACGATCCAGAAGGTGAACCAACGCAGCACCAGGAGCGGAAGGTCGGCGTCGTCGCCGCGCTGGCGCCGATGATGGTGCTCGATGAGGATCGAGGCGACCGGGAACACGACGAAGCAGCCGAGGATGATCGCGTAGTACATGGAGTGAGGGTGCGCGCCCCGAACCGGCGACTCGCCGCTTTTACCCGGAACAGCGGCCGCGGGGGAGTATCTCGAGGTTCTGTTGCAGCCACCGAGCGACCTGATCGAGTTCGGCGAGGCCGTCGCCGGTGGTCTCGCCGACGCGGTAACTGATCATGGTGACGGCCAGTTGCCGGCCGTCGGGCCAGGTGATCAGGCCGAGTTGACGGACTTCGTCGGCCTCGCCCCAGCAGCCTTTCACCGCTGTCCGAACCTCCGGTGCGTTGACCGATACCAGACCCCACTGCTGCTCCGTCGACACCTCGCCCATGGAGCGGAGAATCGTGGCGGTGTCGGGCAGGCAGGGCAGGTGGGCGCTGAACCGGGCCGCGCCGGACAGGGACCATGGGGTCAGGCTGAAAAGCTCGTCCGGGCCGATGATCGGAGGAAGGGTGACGTCGGGGTCGCCGCCTTCGCGGAGCACCGCGGTGACGCGCTCGCGCGCATGGTCCGGGGTGCCGAGTGACTGGCGCAATTCCAGAGCGGCATCGTTGTCGGAGGCGACGCTGGCGGCTTCGATCGCCCCCAATACGGTCAGCAGCCTCGGGCGAGGCGGCGGGTCCTCACGTGCCGAGACGGTCGCGCAGCAGGGGAAGGACGTCGTCGAGGGCGCGGACCAGCACGTCCAGGCGCTCGACCGGACCGGGAGCTCCCAGCACGGCGTAGCGGTCGGCCGCGCCGAGGGGGAGAGTGGCTGCGGCGACGAAGGTGTACTCCGAGGGTGGGAGGTCGTCGGGGGCTCCGAGAGTGAGGCTGGGGCGGCCGCTCGTGGCGGCGAGCTTGTCGTACAGGTCCTGCGCCTCGGCAAGGATCGAGGTGAACGGCGCGCGGGCGGAATCCC
>NZ_JBAQWU010000013.1:0-10180 GCF_049299075.1 Gordonia sp. (in: high G+C Gram-positive bacteria) | reverse complement strand
GCTCGATGATCGGCGGCTTGGTCGCCGAGAAGATCGATCCGCAGATCATGTCCCGCCTGGCCGCTGGCCGCCGAACGGTGCTGATCACCGGAACCAACGGCAAGTCGACGACGACGCGGATGACCGCGGCAGCGCTCGGTACGCTCGGCCCCGTCGTGACGCAGCCGGACGGCGCCAACATGGACGCCGGCATCATCGCGACCCTGTCGGTGGACCGGACCGCGCCGATCGCCGCACTCGAGGTGGACGAGATGCACGTCCCGCATGTCTCCGATGCGACCGATCCGCAGGTGCTCGTACTGCTGAATCTCTCCCGCGATCAACTCGACCGGTTCGGCGAGATCAACGCGATCGAACGACGACTCCGCGAAGGCATCGAGCGTCACCCCGGTACCGTCCTCGTCGCGAACTGCGACGACGTCCTAGTCACCTCCGCCGCTTTCGACGCCCCCTCGGTGGTCTGGGTGGCTGCCGGAGCGGGCTGGGTCGGCGACTCGGTGAGCTGCCCACGCACCGGCGAACCGATTCTGCGGACGGAATCTCGGCCCGCGGACACCGCGCCGGGCGCAGAGAGCGGCGACGACTGGTACTCGTCCGGCGATGCGAAGTTCCGTCGCCCGGCGCCACAGTGGTGGTACGACGACGCGAACATCTACGGCCCGGACGGTTTCCAGGCCCCCATGACTCTGGCGGTACCCGGCCGGGCAAACCGTGGGAACGCCACGCAAGCCGTCGCGGCCGCCGTCGCGATGGGCGTCGACCCGGCCGCCGCAGTCCGCGCCGTCGGGACGATCGGCGAAGTGGCCGGTCGATACGGTTCCTTCCAGCTCGGCGGCCACCAGATCCGCACGCTGCTGGCAAAGAATCCGGCGGGCTGGCAGGAAGCACTCTCAATGATCGACACCGAGGCCGACTCACTGGTGATCGCCGTCAACGGGCAGGTGCCCGACGGTGAGGACCTCTCCTGGCTGTGGGATGTGCGCTTTGAGACCTTCGAGACGATGCAGGTGATTGCCGCCGGTGAGCGCGCCGCCGACCTCGGCGTGCGGCTGCTCTATGCGGGCGCCGAGCACATCACCGTGCCCGACGTGATGAAGGCTATTGCCTCCTGCCCACCCGGGCGCGTGGAGGTACTCGCGAACTACACCGCTTTCCGCGACCTGGGCACCGCAATGGAGCGAGCCGGGGCCACGCCCATCTCCCCGAACGGAGCCGCGCAATGACCGAATCAACCCTGCGCATCGGCCTCATCCTGCCCGATGTGATGGGCACCTACGGCGACGGCGGCAATGCCTTGGTGCTCCGGCAGCGCGCCCGGATGCGTGGCCTGGACGCGGAGATCGTCGAAATCACCCTCGACGACGACGTGCCCGACTCGCTCGACGTCTACACGCTCGGCGGCGCAGAGGACTTCGCGCAGCGGCTGGCGACCCGGCACCTGTCCCAGCACACCGGTATGCAGCGCGCCGCCGCCGCGGGCCGGCCGGTGTTGGCTATTTGCGCGGCGATCCAGGTGCTCGGCCACTGGTACCGGACAGCCGCGGGCGAGAAAGTTGACGGCATCGGACTGTTCGACTGCACCACGTCACCAATGGCAGCGCGGGCGATCGGCGAACTCGTGACCACCCCCCTGCTGGACGGCCTGTCTCAACCGCTCAGCGGATTCGAAAATCACCGGGGTGCCACGGATTTGGGCTCGGCGGCGAAGCCGCTCGGCACCGTCCGGCACGGTACCGGCAATGGGGTCAACGGACCCGTCGAGGGCGTCGTGCAGGGCAGCGTCATCGGCACCTACATGCACGGTCCGCTACTGGCGCGCAACCCCGAGCTGGCCGACTATCTGCTGGCGCAGGCCACCGGAACTACCCTCGCGCCGCTGGACCTTCCCGAGGTGGACCAGCTACGCCGCGAGCGCTTCGCCGCCGCCCGCTGAGCCGCACCGGACTCGGTTTCGACAAGGGCCGGAGGTCGAGCCCCCTAATCGGTGGTCGAGCCGCCGCGCGAACGCAGTCATCCCGGTGTGTCGAAACCACACCCTCCAGGCCGCGCGCCGTTCAGCAGTCGCCGACGTCAACGATCTCGCAGCGCTCACGAGTCCGGTCGACGGCGAACCAGCCCTCCTCGAAACGCTGCCACGCGGCAAGGCGCTCCCGCTGATCAGCGCCGTCCCGGGCGACGGTGCGGTCGAGGCGTTCGGGTGCCGTCGGGCCGTCGAGCCACAACATCCGCTCCGCGCGACCACAAACTTCTGCGCGCGCAGCCGTGACCCCTTCGAGAATCAGCAGCGGCGCCCACGGCACGGTCTGCGCCGGCCCCGGCCAGGCAAAGCTGCCGTCCCAGATCCGCGGCCGATAGCTGATGTCGTGGCTGCGCTGGAACGGCGCGAGGACGTCGATCTCAAGTTCGGGCCACCACGATGCCGGGTCGTCCCAGGTGGCGAAGTGATCGGCGCGGATGAGCATGGTCTGCTGACCGAGTTCGGCGAGCCGCCCGACCAACGCATCGGCAAACGTGCTCTTGCCGCTACCGGAGGGTCCGTCAATCGCGAGAAGCCCGCTGCGCAGATCACCGGTCTCGGCCAGGCGATGCGCGGCCGAAACGAGTGCACTGGGGTCTCCGGTGTGGTCGCTAGACACACCGCTGAGGATACTCTGACGCTGACCGGTCGACGCTGCCGCTTACCGCAGTCAACGCGCGCCTGCCGCAGGCGGCAGCGCTAAGCCAGGGCCCGGCGGCCGGAAAGTGCGCGCCCGAGGGTGAGTTCGTCGGCGAACTCCAGGTCGCTGCCCATCGGCAGACCGGATGCCAAACGGGTCATCTCCAGGCCGGGGAAATCCTTGAGCATCCGGAGCAAATAGGTGGCCGTCGCCTCGCCCTCGGTGTTCGGGTCGGTGGCGATAATGATTTCGGAGACGTCGACGCCGTCGGGCTGGTTGGCCAGCCGCTGCAACAGTTCACGAATACGCAGCTGATCCGGGCCGATACCGTTCAGCGGGTCCAATGCGCCACCGAGCACATGGTAGCGGCCACCAAACTCCTTGGTCCGCTCGATCGCGTAGATGTCCTTCGGCTCCTCCACGACGCAGATCTTGGTGGCATCGCGGCGCGAATCGCTGCAGATCCGGCAGAACTCGTCGGCGGCCACGTTGCCGCAGCGGGCGCAGAAGTTCACGTTGTCCCGGACGTCGCCGAGCGCAGCGATCAGCCGGTCGATCTCCTGCTTGTCACCGGCCAGCATCGAGAATGCGATGCGCTGGGCACCCTTCGGCCCCAGCCCGGGCAATTTCGCCAGCTGGTCGATGAGTACCTGAATCGGCCCCTCGTACATCAGGCCCTCTCAATCGGCAGGGATGTCACCCGGCGCAATCAGCCGAGGCCGGGCATGCCGCCCGACAGCGGACCCATCTTCTCGGCGGCGAGGGCATCGCGGCGCTGCGCAAGGTCGGCCAGCGCACCCACGATCAGGTCCTGCAGCGTCTCGACGTCGTCGGCGTCGACGACCTCCGGAGCAATGGTCACGCTGGTCACGTCACCGGTGCCGTTGCCCGAGACGATCACCAGTCCGTTGCCCGCGGTGCCGGTCACCGTGGCGGCGGCAATCTCCTGCTGGGCCACAAGCAATCGGCTCTGCATCTCTTGGGCCTGCGCGAGCAAACCTGCCATCGGGTTCTCGTCGCCGGCTCCGCCGCCGAACAGGGCGCTGGGATCAAATGCGTCAGTCACGAGGACCAGGGTAGTCGCTCGATCAGCCCAGATCGATGAGGCCGTCGGCGGTGCGCGGTAGATCGTCCACGGCGAGGCCGAAATCGTCGTTCGCCGGGGGTTCGTTGAGTGGGCCCATCACCTGCTCGGTGAAGGCGCGTCGCTTGATCGCCAGATCGGCGAGCGCCTCCAAGATCATCGCGGAAAGCGCATCGACGTCGTCGCGGGGCAGTGTCGGCGCGATGGTCAGCCCGGTTACGTCGCCGATGCCGTTGCCGGTCACCACGACGAGGCCACCGGCCGCGGAGCCGGCGAGCTGGGCGGCGGTGATCATCTCCTGCGCCCGGATCAGCTGCTGCTGCATCCGCTGGGCGGCCACGTCGAGTTGTGCGGGGTCGAATGCGGCACCATCGAATGCGGCACCATCAAATGCGTCGGTCACGATCCCCACCCTAGCGACGAGATCAGTTCAGGATCCGGTCGATGTGCTCGGCGAGCTCGTCGACCGTCTGCCCATCGACCGGCACCACTTCGAACGAGATCACCTCGTCGGCGAACAACGCCGTCGCCCGCCGGTTGAGGGCGAACTCGAAACGATCCCCGCTCGCGCTCCCTGCGTCGCCGACGACGGAGTCCGGTTTACTCCGAGGTTGTCGAGGAGTCGACGGGGCCCCGCCGGGGACCCGTCGCCATTGCCGGACGCCCCCGTAGACCGGGGCACTGGCCCCGGTGGTGATGGCGTGCTCCCCGGCCCGCGGCCCGCCGGGCAGATCCCGCTGCAACTGCACGCATGCATCGGATTCGGTGTCGAGAAAGACCACGGCCTCACACCCGAGGTCCGGGTGCCGCTCGTAGGAGCCGATGATCGCCATGCGTCAAGAATAGGGCGCGCCCGGACCGTTTCCCGCGGCCACAGTCCGGTTGCCGCGGCCGGAGTGCGTTCCCGCTGCCGGATTATTGCGGCCGCGGGAACCAGGCGCGACCGCGCAATCCGACTCCGACCGCGCGAAGAGGTCAGGTCCGGGTCGTCGTGAAGCGACGCTCGGCGCCGGTGAACGGGTCAGTGAAGGCCAACGACGAGGCGATCAGTCGGAGCGGACTGGTGAAATCGCCGCGTTCGGGAGCTGTGGCGAGGACTGAGTCGACGTCCGGATACAGCGGGTCGCCAATGATCGGGACGCCCAGACCGGCCATGTGCAGACGGAGCTGATGTGTGCGGCCGGTGTACGGCTCCAGCCGGTACTCCCCCAGCCCGTCATCGCGGATGCGTTCCAGCGTGATGTCGCTGACCGCGTTGACCTGGCCCTCCACCACCTGCGCGCGCAGGTCCCCGGCAGTCTTCACGATCCGGTTCTCGACGCGGACCGCCTTCCCCACACCCCATCCCGACGCCGTTCCCGAGGCCGACACCGTTCCCGAGGCCGACACCGTTCCCTGAGCTCCGTCGAAGGGTGGCGCGATGGCCCGGTACTCCTTGCGCGCCAGCCGGTCAGCGAACAGCCGCTGGTACGCACTCCGATCTTCCGGCCGACGGGTGAACAGCAGCACCCCGGCGGTCAGCCGGTCGAGGCGGTGCGCTGGGGCCAGCTCGTCACCGAACTGTCGGCGCAACCGCACCAGCGCCGTCTGCGTAACGTGCTGACCGCGCGGCATGGTGGCCAAGAAATGCGGCTTGTCGACGACGACGAGGCGCTCGTCGACGTGTAGAACCTCCACGCCGAACGGCACCTCACACTCGTCGGGAAGATCGCGGTATAGGTAGATCGGCTCCGGCCGCAGCGCCGGGGCATCGAGATCGACCGGTCGCCCGTCGACCCCGACCACCTCTCCGCACGCATGCCGCTCGCGCACCCACCCGTCGGTCATTCCCGCCAGTGTCGGCGCTGCCAGCACCGCTTCCAGAACAGTCGGCTCGCCGCCGAGCAGCTCCGGCCGAAGCACGACGCGGGTGGCGTCGACACCATCCCGCGGCGGGAGCGGCTTCACGCGCCGCCGCCCCCGGCGGCTCACTGCTCTAGGCGGGTCTTGAGGTTGTCCAGGAGCGACGCCTGAATGCGGGCCAGGCCCTTGGGCGCGAAGGTCTTTTCGAAAAATCCGCCGATGCCGCCTGCACCCTGCCAGCGGGTGGTGGTCTCGACACGGCTACCGGCGCCCGCGGGGCTCACTCGGTAGACGGTGACCATCGACGAGTTCCGGTCAGTCTCGGTCACCGAGTCGGTGGTGGTTGAGATGTCCGCGAGGACGTCACGCGAACGGTTCTCGGTAGCCTGCAGAATCCAGTGCACGACGGTGCCCGCACCGGTACCTCCCTCGTCGACGCGGTAGTCGCGGTAGTTCGCAGGCAGAACCGCCGGACGCACGCTCTGGTAATCCGACAGCGCGGCGAGCACTACTTCGGGGGCGGCAGCGATCTCGACGGCGGAGGTGGCGGAAACCTGGCCCACGGGGAACTCCTTGTATCTCATTTGAACTCGGCATGTGACGGGAATCCCCCGCGTACCACGGGTATTCGCCCCGTCAGCGGGACGGCCTCAACGGTACCCACTATTCGATACGGTAGATACGTGGCTTCCGACACCCTCGAATACGGCACCGATGCCTTCCGGCGCGGAGTCGACCGGCTGCTGACGAGCTACCGCAAGATCCCCGACGGCGCGCCGATTCGGCTCGCAAAGAAGACCTCTAATCTCTTTCGCAAACGGGCCGACAATCCGGCACCCGGTCTGGATGTTTCCGGTCTGGATCGCGTGATCTCGGTGGACCCCGCCGCGCGCACCGCGCAGGTCGCGGGCATGTGCACCTACGAAAACCTCGTCGCCGCGACTCTGCCGTACGGACTTGCCCCCACGGTGGTGCCACAGTTGAAGACCATCACTCTCGGCGGAGCCGTCACTGGACTGGGCATCGAGTCGACATCGTTCCGCAACGGCCTTCCCCACGAATCAGTGCGTGAGCTCGAAATCCTCACGCCCACCGGCGATTTGGTGATCGCCCGTCCGGACAATGAGAACGCCGATCTGTTTTTCGGCTTCCCGAACTCGTACGGCACGCTCGGCTATTCGGTCCGCTTGGAGATCGATCTCGAAGAGGTACCGCCGTTCGTCGACTTGCGGCACGTCCGCTTCACCTCCATCGAGGACCTACAGTCCGAGATGATCCGCGTCGCCCACGATCGCGAGTACGACGGCGAGCGCGTCGACTACCTCGACGGCGTCGTGTTTACCCGCGCCGAGTGCTATCTGACACTCGGTCGTCAGAGCAGCGAACCCGGTCCGGTCAGCGATTACACCGATATGGACATCTACTACCGGTCCATCCAGCACGCCCCCTCGACAGGGCTCGGGGAGCAGTACGAGCCCAGACGCGACCGGCTGACCATTTCCGACTACCTGTGGCGCTGGGACACCGACTGGTTCTGGTGCTCACGTGCGTTCGGCGCGCAGAACCCGCGAATCCGCAAGCTCTGGCCGAAGACGTACCTGCGCTCGAGTTTCTATTGGAAGCTGATCGGCTTCGACCACAAGTGGAACATCGGCGACAAGCTCAACGCGCGCAAGGGCCAGCCGCCCAGCGAACGCGTCGTCCAAGACATCGAGGTGCCGATCGAGCGCACCGCCGACTTCATCAACTGGTTCCTCGACGAGATTCCGATCGAGCCGATCTGGCTGTGCCCGCTCAAGCTCTCCTTCGACGGGGCCCAGGAGTCGGGACTGCCGTCCGTCTGCTCGCCGGAGCAACCCTGGCCGCTGTACCCGCTCAAACCGGGTCACTTCTATACCAATATCGGCTTCTGGTCGGGGGTACCGGTCACCCCGGGCCAGCCGGGCCACGCGAACCGCCGAATCGAAAATAAGGTCACCGAACTCGGCGGCCATAAGTCCCTGTACTCCGAATCGTTCTACTCCGAGGACGAGTTCGACGAGCTGTACGGCTCCATGGCGTACCGCGCATTGCGGGCCAAATACGACCCGCGCGGGCGACTGGCGAGCCTCTACGAGAAAGCGGTGAAGCGCGCATGAACCTAGCCGAGATCTTTGAGACACTCCTGGGCAAAGAACTGCAGATCCGGTTCACCGCCTACGACGGCTCGTCCGCCGGTCCCGTCGACGCCGAGTTCGGCCTCGATCTGCGGACCCCGCGCGGCACCACGTATCTGGTGACCGCGCCCGGCGACCTCGGTCTCGCGCGCGCCTACGTATCCGGTGACCTGGACCTGGTCGGCGGCCATCCAGGCGATCCGTACGGCACGCTGCAGGCCCTGTCCGGCGACCTCAACTTCACCAAGCCCAGCCCGCTGGTGCTCGCCGGCATCGCGAAATCGCTCGGCTTGGAGCACTTCAAACCGATCGCCCCGCCGCCGCAAGAGGCCCTGCCCCGCTGGCGCCGGTTCGCGGAGGGCCTGCGGCACAGTCGCGGTCGTGACGCCGAGGCGATTCAATACCACTACGACGTCTCCAACTCGTTCTACGAGATGGTGCTCGGCCCGGCTATGACGTACACGTGTGCGGTCTACCCCGATCACGCCGCGACCCTGGAAGAGGCGCAGGAGAACAAGTACCGGCTGATCTTTGAGAAACTGAACCTGCAGCCCGGCGACCGACTGCTCGACATCGGCTGCGGCTGGGGCGGCATGGTCCGCTACGCAGCACGCCGCGGCGTCCACACCCTCGGGGTCACCCTCTCCGCGGAGCAAGCACAGTGGGCGCAGCAGGCGATCCTCGACGAAAGTCTGAGCGACTTCGGCGAGGTCCGGCACTCGGACTACCGCGATGTCACCGAATCGAACTTCGACGCCGTCAGCTCCATCGGCTTGACCGAGCACATCGGCGTGGCAAATTATCCGTCGTATTTCGGCTTCATGCGCGACAAACTGCGCCCCGGCGGGCTGCTACTAAACCACTGCATCACCCGGCCAGACAACCACACACGGAGCAAAGCCGGGCCGTTCATCGACCGCTACGTGTTCCCCGACGGGGAGCTGACCGGGGCGGGCACCATTGTCTCCAAGATCCAGGATGTCAGCGGCGTGGAAGTGCTGCACGAGGAGAACCTCCGCGAGCATTACGCCATGACGCTGCGCGACTGGAATGCGAACCTCGTACGCAATTGGGACGCCGCCGTCGCCGAGGTCGGCGAAGGCACCGCGCGCCAATGGGGCCTCTACATGGCGGGCTGCCGGATCGGGTTCGAACGGGACATCGTCGAACTGCACCATGTCCTGGCGGTCAAGAACGGGGACCAGAAACTTCCGAATACCCCGCTGCGTCCCTGGTGGACGCCCTAACCAGAGCGATCCGGGTCACCGTTCCGCTCGCTGGCGCCTGCCGATAGCGGTCGCGGTGGCGATAGAGCAGATCGCCGCCGAGGCCAACACGATCAGGCTGTAGGTCAGAGTGGACCAGCCCAGTACTTCGGTAAGCCACCAGGTGATCTCGAGCGCGATGAAGAAGTCGCCGGCCGCGACATCAGCCAGCCCGCGGCGCGATCGGCGAACTGCCTCAGAACGGCGCGGAGCCGCCGTCGACGGGGCGGGCGCCCAGCTCAGATTTGAGCAGTTCGAGAGCGATCTGATCGGGGTCGAGGCGCTTGTCGGGGGTGCCGTCGTGCGCGGTCGCGACCATCTCGTCGCGCTCAGCGTCGGTCAGCTCCTCGTCCGGCTTGGGTTCGGCAGGCCAGGGCTCCTCGGGCTCGGGCGGGGGCTCCGGCGGCGGGGGCCCATCGTCGACGGCCCGGCGACGATCCGCGGCCTGACCGACCCGGCTGGGCCGAGTGAACTCCTGACGCTTCACCGGGGCCGGCTGCCGGGGGGACCGGTTCGATGTCGCCGGACTAGCACCGGGCGCGGCATGCACCACCTGAACCTGCCAGCTGCCGCCGAATATCTGGCTGAATATCTCGTTGAACATCTCAAGCCGGGTCGGGTCGGACAGCCGGCCCACCAGTCCCGAATCGCTGTGCCCCAGTACAACGGTTCCATCGCCGACGGCCTGCACAGTGGCTGCCGACAACATCGGGGCAAGGATCTTCCCCGACATTCCACCGACCTGGCGCGAACTGACCGCCGCCCGAATGTCGGCCCACCGCGCGGATACCGCCTCGATGGTCAGGCTCGGGGCTGCCGCAGCTGCGCGTGCCGGTTCCGAAGCAGGCACGGGCACCGGTTCTGCGGCGGGTGGCGGTTCTGCGGCAGGCGCCGGTTCAGCTGCGGACGTCGGTTCCAGTGTCGTCGCCACAGCCTCCGACGCCACCGGAGTGGTCGCCGAGGCCTGGGGACGCTCGGGGGTCCGAGAGCGGGCAGGAGCCGTGGTGCGGACGGGACCAGCGTCCTCCGGTGGCGCGTCGAAGTACGGCTCCTCCGGCGGCGGCGGGGGCAGGTCGTCGTCCGGCAGTACCGCGTCGACCGGGACAGGTACGGGCTGCGCAGGCATTGCCAGCCGGGCCGACGACGCTGGTGACTCCGGCGCGGTCGTCTCCGGTC
>NZ_JBAQWU010000012.1:0-18880 GCF_049299075.1 Gordonia sp. (in: high G+C Gram-positive bacteria) | reverse complement strand
GGCCGATCTCCCCGTCAGCGACAGCAGCCTCGGTCGCAGGCAGCGAGGGTTCGCGGCGCTCCCCAGTCATCGTGGTGAACCGGCCCAACTCGGTCGCCAGCACCCGACGACGCCGAGCCTCCCCACTACCCAACCGCAGCCCACCGGAGTACAAGGCTGGCATCGAAATGAACCCGCCCTTCCGGTACGCGCCCCGATCACTCAGCTCCACATACAGGGCGGCATCGAACACCTGCCGTGCGCACAGGGTGCGCTCACGCGAGGCCAGCAGATCGAGCAGGCCATCCTCACTCTGGGCCACCAGAGCCGCCGACTGCAGGCGCTTCTCGGCAGCCTCCTGCACCGCCAGCAACTGCGCCGCCGACAACCCCTCCAGCAACACGGCCACATCCAGCGCGGGCGAAGCAGCGTCGTCGTTCATCACGGCCACCCCCCGCCAATCGGCATTCATGCTGGTCACACCAGGTTTCTTGATTCCCTATCCTCAGAGTACGCCCACTGAGTTGTGAAGACAACAGAATGTTCGAACTGTTTTCGAACACGTCCGGGTAGGCCAGACACAGCGCGGCCCACCTGCTCCGCACCATTCCAGGAAAAAGCCGACTGCTAGAAAGCCTGGGCTTGCGCGCGCCGGATCACTTCGCGCGCCGAATGCGTGTGCAGCGCCTGGGCCGGGTGCATACCCAAATCGTCGTAGTCGGTGAAGAACCAGCGCATCGCCTCGTCGCGCGAGTAGCCGCCGTCCATCAGGGTGTTCACCAGACCTTCGAAATGCTTGGCCAGATGACCGTCCTCGCCGAAAAACAGCGTTGGGATCACGGGCTGGCCGCCGCGCGATGCAGCAAGCAGATTGTGATCGCGGATCAGTGTGCGCACCCGGTTGGGTGAGACGTGCAGATGATCAGCCGCCTCGTCGAGGCTGAGCACCTCGGCGTCGTCGGAAAGGATGCCGATGGACAGCGGAAGGGAACTCACGGGACGGAACCTTACCGGAAGATTCACCGCTGCTCGGGTCCAACGTTTGTCCCGCCGGTCACGGTAGATTCACCTACCGTGAGTTCCCCCGACGATCCGCTGCTGGGCCGCGTGCTCGAACGCCGCTACCGCATCGATGCGCCGATCGCCCGCGGCGGCATGTCCTCGGTGTATGTCGGCACCGATCTGCGGCTAGGGCGCCGCGTCGCTGTCAAGGTGATGGACAGCCGGTATGTCGGCGATCCGCAATTCTTGCGCCGATTCGAATTCGAGGCCCGCGCCGTCGCCGGACTCAGCCATCCCGGGCTGGTCGCCGTCTACGACCAGAGCATCGACGGCGACATCGCCTTCCTTGTCATGGAACTCGTCCGCGGCGGCAGTCTGCGCGAGTTGCTCCGCGAACGCGGACCGATGCCTCCGCACGCGGTCGCCAGCATTGGTATCCCCACCCTCGGCGGCCTGGGCACCGCGCATCGGGCCGGCCTGGTACACCGCGATGTGAAGCCGGAGAACATCCTCATCTCCGATACCGGTGACGTGAAGGTCGCCGACTTCGGTCTGGTCCGTGCAGTCGCCGAAGCCGGTGTCACCTCGGCCAGCATCATCCTCGGTACCGCCGCCTACCTCTCTCCCGAGCAGGTCAGTTCCACCGACATCGATGCCCGCAGCGACGTCTACTCGGCCGGCGTCTTGTTCTTCGAACTACTCACCGGTCGGCAACCGTTCAGCGGCGCCACTCCGCTCGCTCTGGCCTATCAGCGGCTCAGTTACGACGTGCCCGCACCCAGCGACGTGATCGCTGGCATCCCGCCGCTGATCGACGAGATCGTGCTACGTGCCACCGAACGCGACCCCGACCTCCGGTACGACGACGCCTTTGCCATGCAGCATGCCCTGCTCGACGCCGTCGACGATCTGGGCCTCCCCCCGTTCACCGTGCCCGCCCCGCAACAGGCGTCGGCGCGCGTCACCTCGGCGATCGCCCGCCCCGTCGCCCCCCAACGTCCCGCCGAACGCGACCCGAACACCGATCCGGCGACCGAGGACTTCGGATACGAGGACTTCGGATACGACGACATCGGAGACGACGACATCGGAGACGACGCCGCGGACTACGCCCCGGCCGACTACGGCGACACTGATTACGACGAGCACTACCCGGACGGGCGAAGGCCCCCAGCTGCCCAGAGGCTCCGGGCCCCGGACCCGACCGACGTCGATCCGGCCTCATTCACTCAGGCCACCAGTGGCGTGGCTGCCTTCGCGTGGACAGTGATCGTCTTGCTGATCGCCGCCAGCCTGGCCGCCGGCGGCTGGGCGCTGGGCGCCATGCTGACCTCGTAGACGATTCCGCCGTTGCCACAGCCCTACTGAGGCCAGGCAGCGAGCACCTGATCGAGTGGGGTGGAGGCGATTGCCGACATCACGAACCAGGTGACCACGAGGATCATGATGGCCAGCGCGAGGAAGCAACTGGACCAACGCCGCCAGACCAGCGCACCGATCACCCCCGCCCCGGTCAGCACCACGCCGACCACCAGGGCGGTCATCGCTCGGCCGAAGAGGGTCCATGCCGCGTCACACGACATGCCGCAGATACCGCTGCTGAGGAAATAGATCGCGGTGAACACCACGGTCGTGAGCGACATCAGCACCAGCACGACACTGGCGATGATCGTCAGGATCCGGTTAGTCCGCGGCCAGCTGTCACCCGAAGCCGCCGGATCGGGCAGTCCGATAGATCCCGACGATCGGTTCGGGTGCTGCGCCCGGTCGGTCATCGCCGCTCAGCCGCGCAACATCTCCGCGACCAGGAACGCCAGCTCCAGCGACTGCTGGGTATTCAGTCGCGGATCGCACGCGGTCTCGTAGCGACTCTCCAAATCCAGATCGGACAGGTCTTGGGCGCCGCCGAGACACTCGGTGACGTCCTCACCGGTCAGCTCGATGTGAATGCCGCCCGGGTGGGTGCCCAGGGCATGGTGCACCTCGAAAAAGCCCTGCACCTCGTCGACGACTCGATCGAAATGCCGCGTCTTGAAGCCGTTGGACGCGGTGTGCGTGTTGCCGTGCATCGGGTCGCACTGCCAGATCACCTTATGACCGGTGGCTTCCACCGCCTCGACGATGGCCGGCAGCACGGTGCGCACCTTGTCGTTACCCATCCGGGCGACCAGGGTGAGGCGGCCCGGACGATTATCCGGATCGAGCAGTTCCACATACTCGGCGGCCTGCTCCGGCGTCGTCGTGGGACCGATCTTGACGCCGATCGGGTTGGCGATCATTTTCGCCAGCGCGATGTGCGCGCCGTCGAGTTGCCGAGTCCGCTCGCCGATCCACAGGAAATGCGCCGACAGATCGTAGAGCACCGGATCGTCACCACCGTTCGGATCATCGGCCAGACGCAGCAGGGCACGCTCGTAGTCCATCACCAATGCCTCGTGCGAGGCGAAGATCGAGGCCGACTCCAGCGAGGAGTCACTGACTCCGCAGGCATCCATAAACCGCAGGCCGCGATCGATCTCCGCGGCCAGCGCCTCGTAGCGGGCACCGGCCGGCGAGGTCCGCACAAAGGTGCGGTTCCAGTCGTGCACCCGAGCGAGGCGGGCCTCGCTTCCGGTCAGCGCACGCACCAGGTTCATCGCGGCAGCGGCATTCGCGTACGCGCGCACCAATCGCGACGGGTCGTGCACGCGCGCAGTCTCATCGGCTTCCAGGCCGTTGACCATGTCGCCGCGGTAACTCAGCAGACCGAGCGAGTCGGTGTTGGCCGACCGCGGCTTCGCGTACTGGCCAGCGATCCGGGCCACCTTCACCACCGGCATGCTCGCGCCGTACGTCAGCACAACGGCCATCTGCAGCAGAGTGCGGATGTTGGCCTTGATATGCGGCTCGGTGTTCGCCGCGAAGGTCTCGGCACAGTCGCCACCCTGCAACAAGAACGCGCGGCCGCAGGCCACCTCGGCGAGTTGCGCAGCCAGCGACTGGACCTCCGACGGCATGCAGATCGGCGGCACACTCTCCAGCACCGTCCGCATCTTGCGGGCCTCTTCGGCCGACCATTCGGGCTGCTGGAGCGCGGACCGGGCTAGCACGTCGGCGAACTCGTCCGCCAGCTTTCCGGGAAGCGGAGGAAGCTCCGGAAGGTCGTCGATCGGCACGTCTACGGTCCAGTTCACCACGGGTTCCACAGTAACCTGTGTCCCGGCGTGCCGCGCAGCCGACCAGCACCGGCCGCCCCGCGCAGGCTCAGCCCTCGCGCGGCGCCTCGATCGCCTGCCAGCGCAGCAGATTCTGCCGCGCATCGACCAGCGCACTGTGCGCGTCCTTCTGAGTCGCCGGCAACGGCGGGCTGCCCGCTGCTTCCCAGTGCTGACGCAGCTCCCGGGTGAACCGAGGCAGCGCAGCGGGCAGATCCACCATCGACCCCCACAGCTGACACAACACCACGTGGTCGTAGGCCCCGACCCAGGCCCACAGCTCCACCTCCCCGGGCCCCGAAGTCAAGAACTCAAGGAGCTCGTCACGAATCTGTCTGCGGCCCTTCCAGACCTTGTCCGACGGGGACGGCAGCTTGTCGAGCACATTGGCCCGCACCCACGGACCGGCCCGGTTCGGGTCGAACTCGGTGGAGACCGCATAGAATTCCCGGCCATCCTCGGACACCACGCCGATCGACACGAGCTCGATCGTGATGCCGTCTTCGATGAACTCGCAGTCGCAGAAGTAACGCACGACAGCCGATTATCCACCATCGGCCGTCCCACCGAATTCGACCGGCTCGCTGCCCTCGGTGGGACGGTATCAATTACCGTTACCTTCCATGGCTTCGCGAGCACGTACGACGGCGAGCCGGTTGCGCGACTGGCGCCCCGGCGCGATCGTCTGGATCCTCGCCTCGGCACTCTTCGCCACCTCGACGACTCTCCAGATCGTTGGCGTCCCCGGCACCTCGAGCTTCGGGACACGCACCCGCTTCGACCTGGACGTGTACCGCCTCGGCGGGCAGCTGTGGCATCAAGGCATCAGTCTGTACGCCGACGGCTCACTGCCGTTCACCACCGACGGTATCTGGCTGCCGTTCACCTATCCACCATTCGCCGCGCTGCTATTCACCCCGTTGGGCATGATCTCCCTGGACACCGGCGGTGTCATGCTGTCGGTGATCAGCGCCCTCTGCCTGGTCTATGTCACGGTGGTGTTCCTGCGCATGCTGCACATCGGTACGCGCGCCAACCGCACCGTGCTGGCCCTGCTCATCGCAGCAGGCGCGGTCTGGTGCAATCCGTTCGGCATGACACTGAGCTTCGGTCAGATCAACCTGATCCTGCTCGTGATTATCGTTGTCGACCTCTTTGTCCTGGGCCGCACCCCATCGGCCGCGACGAGTGGTCTGCGCGGCACCCTGATCGGACTCGCTTCCGCTATCAAACTGACGCCGTTGGTCTTCCTCATCGTCTTCGCCGCCGCCAGCAAATGGCGGGCGATGTGGACCGGCGTGACCACTTTTCTTCTCGCCGCCGCGATCGCCGCAGTCTGGCTGCCCGGCGACTCACTCCAGTACTGGACCGACACGCTCTTTCACACCGGCCGGATCGGCGTACCCGAAGGCCCGATCAACCAAAACTTCAACGGCGCCTGGCTGCGCCTGCTTGGCCCGGAGAATCCGGTAGCTCCGGCTGCCTGGGTGATGTCGGCGCTCGTGATCACCGCGCTGGCGGCGATCGCCCTCTACCGCACCCGACCGGCTGCTGCCTTCCGCGTGAACCCGACCCCGCGCGACGACATCAATGCCGTGCTCGCAGCCTGCATAGTCGCGTTCTGGGGCCTGCTGGTGGCACCGACCACCTGGTCGCATCACTGGGTCTGGTCACTGCCGGCGATCCTCGCGTGCCTCGTCGTGGCCGGACATTCGCCGTCAGCGTGGACCACGCGCCTGTACGGAGCCCTTGGCGTAGCCGGCATCCCAATCTTCGCCATCGGCCCGTTTCAACTCATGCCAGCGGACGTCACCACATGGTCGTGGTGGCAGCAGGTGGTCGGCAACGCCTACTTGCTGTGGGCGTTTGCCTTCCTGATTCTGTTGTGGCTCAAGCCTTTTCGGCAGGCGACTCTTTCAGACTCGCCGCATAGACGTCGACATACTGCTGACCACTCAAAGCCATCAGCGCGTACATGATTTCGTCGGTCACGGCCCGTTCGATGAAGCGGTTGCCTGCCATCCCCTCGTAGCGGGAGAAATCCAGCGGTTCGCCGAACCGTACGCCGATGCGGGTGGGCCGCGGCAACACTGTGCCCGGCGGGTTGATGTGATCGGTATTGATCATCGCTACCGGAATCACCGGAACACCGCATTCCAGTGCCATCCGGGCCAGACCCGTCTTCCCCTTGTATAGCCGACCGTCCGGCGACCGCGTGCCCTCCGGGTACAGACACAGCAGCCGGTCAGATTCGAGCACCCGCCGCCCCGCAGCCAGTGCATCTGCGGCAGCACTCGCCCCCGAGCGGTCGATAGGGATCTGACCCGAAGCCGAGAAGAACCACTTCTGGAAGCGCCCCTTGAGTCCCGGAGAGGTGAAGTACTCACTCTTGGCCAGGAAGAAGATCCGGCGGCGGGACGCCATCGGCAGATAGAAGCTGTCAACAACGGCCAGATGATTGCTCGCCAACAACGCGGGTCCGCGCTGAGGAATGTTCTTCCGGCCCTCCACTTTGGGCCTGCCCATCAGCCACATCCAGGGCCCCATGAGGATGGATTTGAAGAAGAAATACCACATCGACGTCATCGACGACCTGCTTCCTGCCGGGCTTGCCGCACCATCGTCTCCGGGCGCGCTGGTATGAGTTGCCACTCTACTCACGCGGGCTGGTGATCGGACCGCCTGGTGCGAGCCCTGCAGCCAGATCGGTCCGGGCCACCTGCGCGGCGCCAATCAGCCCCGCGTTCTCGCCAAGCTGAGTGGACCGAATACGTGCCAGCTGACGATGTCCGGCGCCGGTGACCATTGACGCATAATGCTCGCGCGCCTCATCCAAGTACAGCCCGGCCGCCATCCCCAGCCCCCCTGCAATCACGATCAAATCGGGGTCAAAGACATCGGCGATCAGGGCCATACCCTGCCCCAGCCAGTGTGCGAGGGACGCGAACGCCGCCACCGCGACCGGGTCTCCTTCGGCTGCCGCGGCCGCCACCCGACGCCCGGTCAGCGACCCCGGATCAGCTGCCGATTCCGCGGCGAGCACCGAATGTCCCATATCGTCGCGCGCCAGCAGCTCAATCACGGTGTCGACCAAAGCTGTTCCGCTGCAATACCTTTCGAGACATCCTCGCTTTCCACACGAACACGGACGCCCATCGGGAACCACAACGATATGGCCAAGCTCCGGCGCCACTCCGAAGGTGCCTCGGTAGAGCTGACCCCCCATCAGCATGCCCGCGCCGATGCCCGTGCCGAGAGTCATCACCAGCGTATTGTTGCCGCGGGCCGCCGCGCCGAAATGCAGTTCGGCCACCGCCGCCGAGTTCGCATCGTGCTCGGCGAACACGGGCAGCCCCAGCCGCGCCGACATGGCCGCCGGTACTGGCGCCTCACGCCACGGCAAATGCGGCGCGAACCGCACCACCTGGCGGTCCGGCGACAGGAATCCAGCGATAGCCAACCCGACTGCCTGCGCCGACCACCGATCGCGCAATTCGGTCACCATCCGGTCCAGGCAGTGCTCCAGGGCCGACACGGTGGGCGGCGTCGCCGCCCGCAGGGTATCGAGCATGCTGCCGTGCGAATCGACCACCGCCGCGCGCACGCTGGTGCCGCCGATGTCGATTCCGATAGTCAGATCGTTGGTCGAAGCGCCCACAACGATCAAGGGTGTCACGGATGGGCGGGTGCGGCGGTGATCCTGACCGGAATTGCCTGGAACGACGTGGCCGCAGCGGGGCGGGCGGACGCTGGCGACGACTTGAGCGCCTCGGAGATCGCCTGCAACAGTGCAACGAGCACCGAGAGCAGGCGAGACAGCAGGTCGCCCAGTTCCGTGGCCGCCGAGCCGAGTTCACCAATCAGCCCGTGCAGCGGGGAATCGACGCCAATCACATCCTCGGCGCCGACACCGCCGATCACACCGGCGATTTGTTCGATCTGGGTCGCGAAACCAAGCAGCAGGGCATGCAGCGGATCGCCGTCGGCGCCTCCGGCACTGCTCCCCGGTGTATCGGTCATCTCGCGGCGGTTCCCTTGTCTGCGGTCGTGGTGAGAGGGCAAGTTTACCCGGTCACCGCTGCGGCCAGACCGCCGGATCGGGAGTGAAGGTCACCACGAGTTCCCGGCCGTTCCAGTCCGCGCCGGCCACCTGGCAGCGCCGCAGTACCGACGGCAGTCGCACCGGCTGACGGAAGCCGGCGATGGTGACCAGCAAGTCATCCCCCGAACGGCCCAGGGCCAGCGCCGAGGGGTCAGGCAGGCTCTGCCGCCACCGTAGTTCGTACACCGCGTCCAGCCCGTCGCCGCCCACGTCGTCGACCCGCAACGCCGACGCGCCCCGCGAACGCCCGTTCGGCGCTGGCCAAGTGATGTCAAGTTTGCGCAGCGCCGACATCCTGGTCGGTTCGCAGTCCTGGGCGGCCACCGTCCGGACCGACACCGACGAGCCAGCGTCCGGGCCGAGTATCGTCCGCACTGTGGCCTCGGCCGCCTCAGTGTCCCGACTACTCGCACCAGCATTCACCAGCACCGAGCGGAGCGGCAGCCCCATGAGTTCGGTCATCGCCAGATAATCCGGCGCGGTCAGCGCACCGCGCTCTCCGCCGGGCAGCACCAGGTGCGCGGCGGTCACCGTCGGATCGACAAGCAGTTCAGCCAGATCCTGGCAGTCGCGGTAGATACTGTCGATCGCGACCGCCAGCGGAGCCAGCGCGGGCTTCTCCGCCGATTCAGCCATCCGCAGGTGTCGCGGCCACAACCGGTCGATCGCAGCGGCCAGCACCGTCGGCGCCCGCAACAGTGCGAAGGGATCGCCGATCCCCGACAAATCGACCACCACCCGCTGCCAGCGACCGGAGTTGGCGGCCGCACTGATCGCCCGCAGCAGCAGAAAGTCGACGATGCCGGGCAGACCGGTCAGTTCCCCCGCGTCGATCCCCGCGATCGAATCGACCACCGGAAGTAGGTGCCGCGCGGCACCGGCCGCGTTCAGCGCCCCGGTGAAATCCGACCACGATCGCTCGGACACAGTCAGTGGATCCAGATGCAGCAGGTCCAGGTCGGCCGTCACCGCGACCGGCTCGTCGGGCACCCGGAAGACCCCCAGCCACTGCGGCATCGGCGAACGCGGATCGACAGTCAGCAGCAGAGTATCGCCACCATTGCCCAGGTTGAGCGGACCGGCGCGGTGCGGGGCGCGGCCAGCATCGGCCGCTTCCACCGCCCCCGCCGCCGACAGCGCCGAAATCCCTGATCCGGCGGGGCCGAACACCAGGTGAATGGGCGCCAGATCGATCAGCCTTCGACCCTCTTCTTCAGATCGGACAGCGCCGATTCGGTGATCGCCTTCTCGGCGCGGCGCTTGAGCTGGCTGATCATGGGAATCTTCAGATCCACGGTCAGGCGGTAGGTCACCTTGGTGGAGCCGGGCACCTGCTGCTCCAGCCCATAGGAACCCTGCTGATCGCGCTGCAGTTCACTGGACTCCAGCCGCCAGGCGACACCGGTGCCATCGGGTGCCCAGTCGTAGTCCAGGACGTACACATCGGTCAGCACCCCGGCGTCGAGTTCAAACCGCACGCGCCGTCCGCGGCCCTGCGCATCGCGCTCGAGCACCGATACCGCGCGGGTGGCACCCACCCACTGCGGGTAGGCGTCGAAGTCGGCGATCACCGCCAACACCTCGGCGACGTCGGCGCCGATCACGATGGACCGCTCGGTGTGGTCAGCCATGGGTGTCCTCACCCGCGGCCGGGCCACCGATCTCACGACCGGCTTCCAGCAGAGCTTTCACCTCGAACGACATCTGTTTACCGGCGACTCGCCGCTGCTTGTTGGCGTCGGCGATGGCCGCCATCGCGGCCGCTGGCTCGCTCGGCCACGGCGTCGTCGGATCGGCGTGCAGATAGTAGTGCAGAACAAAACCGTCGAGCACTGCTTCGCACCAGATCTCCATGGTGCCCGCCACGGGCCCGTCGACCCGCCAGCGCACTCCCGCATGGCCGCGGTCCTCGACGACGTCCAAACGCAGATCGCCGAACCATCGACGCCAGCGCACCGGATCGTTCACTACGGCCCCGGCCGCGGACGGGGCCGCAGCGACGAAGGTCTCGTCAGCCACCTGGATGGTCGTCACCCGCTAAGCATCACACATCGGCCCCGAGCAGCCCAAGCCGACCGTCCTGATCCGCCGCCCGACGGGCGGCGATAGAGTAGATCGACTCTACTGGCCGACCGCATCCCAAAGGGGGGCAAAGCTCATGCCCGAATGCCGCGTACCCGCACGGTTCATCACTCCGTCCGAGCGCAACGCGACGGACGTCATCTACGACGCCGCCGCCACCGCACCCGGTCGGACAGTATTCCTTCGCCAAGACGGCGGCCAGTGGCTCCCGGTCACGGCGGCCGACGCCGTCGCAACGATCCGCGCCATCGCCAAGGGACTGATCGCCTCGGGCGTCAACCCCGGCGACCGCGTGGCCCTGATGTCAGCTACCCGCTTGGAATGGACGCTCCTCGACTTCGCCATCTGGAGCACCGGCGCCACTCCGGTCCCCATCTATGACTCGTCGGCCGCCGCACAGGTCGACTGGATCATGGAGGATTCGAATGCGGTCGGCATCATCGTCGAGAACGAGGCCAAGCGGAAGCTGCTCGACGACGTCGAGCACGTCACCGCCGCCACCTTGGTGTTCACGATCGCCCCCAAGCAAGGCCCGGACCTGATCGAGCAACTCACTGCGGCCGGCACCTCGGTGACCGACGCTGAACTCGAGGCACGACGACGCTCGCTGCGCGCCGACTCTCCCGCCACCCTGATCTACACATCGGGCACCACCGGCCGCCCCAAGGGCGTCATGCTGGCGCACTCAAATCTGCTCGGCGAGGTCGGCGGAGTCCTGGACACCTCACTGTCCCCCTTGTTGAACGAGGACAAGCGCCTACTGCTGTTCCTCCCGATGGCCCACGTCCTGGCACGCGGAGTCAATCTGATCGCCATCGAGGCAGGTGTCGCCGTCGGGTACACCTCCGACATCAAGAACCTGCTGCCCACTTTCGAGGTCTTCGGCCCCTCGTTGATTCTCTCGGTGCCCCGCGTCTTCGAGAAGGTCTACAACTCGGCGCGGCAAAAGGCGTACGATAGCTCCGCGATTAAGGGCAAGATTTTCGATCGCGCCGCCAGCACCGCGATCGCCTTCTCACAGGCTCAAGACCACGGCTCGCCGGGCTTTCTCCTCGATCTGCGACATAAGCTGTACGACCGCCTCGTCTACGCCAAGCTGCAGGCTGCGCTCGGCGACCGATGCGAGTTCGCGATTTCCGGCGGCGCCCCGCTCGGCGCACGACTCGGCCACTTCTTCCGCGGCGTGGGGATTCCGGTGTACGAGGGCTACGGCCTCACCGAGACCACCGCAGCGATCACCGTGAACACCCCTGCGCAGGTCCGCATGGGCACCGTCGGACGTCCCATCCCGGGCAATGCGGCCCGCATCGCCGAGGACGGCGAGGTCCTCCTGAGCGGCGCCGTTGTCTTTGACGGCTACTGGCAGAATCCGGACGCCTCCGCCGAGGCCCTCACTGACGGGTGGTTCCACACCGGCGACCTGGGCACTCTCGACGAAGACGGTTTCCTCACAATCACCGGACGGAAGAAAGAAATCATCGTCACCGCCGGCGGCAAAAACGTCTCGCCAGCCCCGCTGGAAGACATCATGCGCGCCCACCCGATGATCTCCCAAGCCATGGTGGTCGGTGATCAACATCCGTTCATCGGTACCTTGCTGACGCTCGACGCCGAGGAGGTTCCCGGCTGGCTGCAGCGCCACGGCAAGGACCCGGAAACCAGCATTCGCGTCCTCGTCCGCGACCCGGACCTGCATGCCGATCTGCAGACCGCCATCGACGAGGCCAACGCCACCGTCTCGCACGCCGAAGCCATCAAAAAGTTCCGGATTCTGAAGGACGACTTCACCGAAGAGACCGGAGAACTGACTCCGACACTCAAGGTCAAGCGCAAGGTGGTCGCCGAAAAGTTCGATCGCCAGATCGACAAGATCTACCGGAAGTAGCGTTCGGGCCGCTTCCCTCCCCCTGCCAGATCAGAGGAGTTGCTGGAGCCGGGCTGCCTGGTGGCGCCACTGCCAGTGGTTGACGGTCCACTCGCGTCCGGCAGCCCCCATCGCACGCGCGCGCACAGGGTCGGCGAGCAAGTCGATGATGGCGGTGGCCACCTGGTCGACGTTGCGACCGTCCACGACCAGCCCCGTCTCGCCGGGCCGGACAGTCTCCGGTGCGCCGCCGGAGTCACCGGCGACGACGGGAACCCCGCAGGCGGACGCCTCCAGGAATACGATGCCCAAGCCTTCGACATCCAGTCCGCCGCCGCGGGTTCGGGTCGGCATGGCGAAGACATCGGCCATGGCGTGGTGCCCAGCGAGTTCGGCGGCAGGCACGGAGCCGGTGAAGGTGATCCGGTCGGAGACACCGCTCTCCACAGCGAGTTTGCGCAGGTGGTCGCCGTAGGGACCACCACCGACGATCATCAGATGCACGTCCGGCACCGCGGCGACCAACTGCGGCATGGCATTGATCAGGATGTCCTGTCCTTTGCGCGGGACGAGCCTGGACAGACACATCACCACGGGAGCCTCCCCCAGTCCGTAACGCTCCCGGAGTTCTTCCCGCGCAAGCCGATTCGGTGCGAATCGGTCGACATCCACACCGCAGGGCAGGTACTCCAGCGCGCCCCACCGGCCGAACGCCGAGGCGAACCGGCCCCGCGTGTAACGACTGACATAGGTGATCACGTCGGCCGTCTCACCGATGAGGCGAAGTACCTGGCGGGAGCCCGGGAGCATCGACCAGCCGACCTCGTGCCCGTGCGTGCTCGCCACGATCCGCTGCGCGCCGGCCGTCCGCAACACCGGACCCAGCACCGCGAGCGGAGCCGCCGCCCCAAACCAGACGGTGTGAATCTCGTTGTCGCGCACCAACTTTGCCGCTCGACGCGCCACCGACGCGGTGGGCAGCATGAGCGTCGTGCGATGTCGGACGATCCGATACGGCGCGGCCGCGTCGTACGCTTCGCACCCCTTCCAGCGCGGCGCGTACACGATCACGTCGTCGGCGGGCAGATGCGCGATCAGGTTCTCCAAATACGACTGAATCCCGCCAGGACGCGGCGGGAAGTCGTTGGTGACCAACAGCGTCCGGTGCATCAGCGCACCTCCCGCTTCAGCCAACGCTGCCAGGCCGTGATCAGTTCGTCCTGCGTCTCTCCCAGCGTTTGCTGTAGGGCCGCGGCAATCTTCGTGTCGTCGCCCTGGGCCACCGCCAAGTACATCTGCTTCAACCGATCGTCGCCGTACGTGTCGGCCACGAACGCCGCGAACGACCACGCCGTCTGGTAGGCGATACGCGCCTCGGCCGTATCCACCGAGAACGCCGCATCGGTGGGCCAAGTGTCAGGGAGCCGACCGGCGGCGACCTGGACGGCAAGGTCGGGCGCCAGGTCGGTCACACTGGCGCGCGTCCCGCGGCGACCGACGTACTCGGCCACTCCTTCGGTGAGCCACATCGGCGCCTGTTCCGCGGTGGACAGGCGCGTGGCCACATGGAACAGCTCGTGTCGCAGCACCACCGCGAGCCCGGTTGCAGAAAGCTGAGCTGCGGCCGGCGACAGCACAATTCGCTGGCCCACCACCGCCTTCGTGCCGCCGTCGATCCTGGAGTACACGGTCGCTGCGGCCGCAGCCGACGTCGAACCGGACGCTGTACGGGTGAATGCCGCGAACTGTTGGGGTGTGGCAGTCGCCACCACGACCGCCTTCCGATTCCAGTCACGACCCCAGAAGTCGGACACCGCGCTGACTGCCCCCGGCAATTCGGTCCGCACCACGCCCACGGTCCGGTCGGTACCGGTATACGAGAGCACCGCCGACTGCCCACCGGTGGTACGCACGTCGGCCGCCCGCAATCCGCCGAACTGCCAGGGGGGAACCTCCGCTGGCCGACCCGACTCCTCTGTCTGCGCCGTCGGATCGGGCGCCACCGTGGCGTCGCCGAGCAGCTTCCACCCCTCGGTGTAGCGGCTGAACGCCAACATGCCGGGCAGGTCGATTTCGGGTTCGTCGACCCCGGGCACCACCGCTCCGCCGAGCGCATAGGTCAGCTTCACCGCCGATACCCACGAATCAGTGCTTCCGGCGTCGGTCAGCTTCACGCCCAGTTCACCGCCGATCAACCGATCGGGCCCGGAGTTGTGCGCGAGCTGGTACGTCATCGTACGCAACACCAGAGTGGTGCCGCGGGACACAGGTTTACTACTCGATGACGACACCGCACCGGACGAGGAGGAGGACCGTCCCGCGGTGCGCCCGGTGGTGCGCTCAGTGGTCTCCCCGACGTCAGGTTCGGACTCGTCGGTGGTACCCGTGGGTCGCGTGTTGCTGCGTACCGCGCCGAGTACGGCATTCGGGCTGAGATCAGCTTGCGCCTCCCGCCACCACCGGATGAACGACGGATCTGCGAGCGGATCGATCAGCGCGTCGAGCTGCGCGCGGGTACCACTGGTGAGGACCTTGTTCAGTTCGTCGAGGAGCACGCCGACACCCTCAGCACGCTGTTCCTCGTACACGCTCGGCGGGGTGGAGAAGATCGACGCCAGTGCCGACGACGGGGACGGGGCCGCCGTGTCCTGTCCACACCCGCTGACCGCGCCGCCGAGGACCGTCAGCGCCAGAACTGCGCTGAACACACGGCGCAACGTCAGTACCGTCGGGCAGTGAAGTACGGACCGCCCTTGTCCACGGGGACAACGGCAACCGGTACGCCGAACGTCGACGCGTGGATGACGTAACCATCGCCCACGTACATGCCGACGTGGTGGGCATCCGGGTAGTAGATGATCAGGTCACCGGGCTTGAGGTCGTTGCGATCGACGGCGGTGCCACCGCCCATCTGCGCCTCACTGGTGCGCGGGATGGTTTTACCAGCCTGCTTGTACGCCCACACCATGAGCCCCGAACAGTCGAAGGAGTCGGGACCGATCGCGCCCCACACGTAGGGTTTACCGATCTTGGTGAGCACGGCTTGGACGGCAACCAGAGCCGGTGCGGTGCCCTTGGGCACCGAAGCCGGATCGAAATCGTACTTCGGCCCGGCCAGAGCGGCCAGTTGCTCGCCGGTCATCGATTCGTAGATGGCCCGAATCGAAATCGATTCCAGCTGCAACTGCTGCTGCGTGGTCTGCAGTTCGCGGCGTTTGCGCGCGGCTTCCTTCATCGCACCGGCGGCGGTGGCGGAGGTCTGCTCGGCGGTCAACTTGGCGGTCGTCGCCTCGGCTGCGGTTGCGCGGATCGCGCGCACATCGCCGGCCGCCTGGCGTGAAATTACTTCCAGGTTGGACATATTGTCCAGAAGGTGCTGCGGCGAGTCACTGACGAGCATCGCGTACAGGCGGTTCACGCGAACGCCGCGCGAGCTGGCGCGCGCCAAAGCGTCGACCTTGCCTTGCGCGGACGACATCCGCTCATTGGCCTTGTTCAGCCGAACCTGCGCGCCAGCGGCGACCTTGTTCTGCTGTTGCACGATCTTGTTCTGTTTGGTGTGTTCCACCTGCGCCGCGTTCATCGCTTCCGCGGACTTCTCGGCCTTAATCGAGAGCTGCTTGTAGCGCGCGAGCACCTGCTGCGCGGTGCGCGGCTCGGCGACCGAAACCGCGGGTACTGCGGTCGCCATGGAACCCGCAATCACCAGTGCGGTCACCACGGAGATCGCGAGCCGCGTCCGGCGGCGGAAAGTGTCAGAAGTTGCCATTACTGGATGCCCCTACCAAAGCCGTCGACGAGCCGTACGCGGTGTGCACGGCTCGTCGGACAAAAGTCTCGGTTCCGATCAGTAGCGACGGATACCGGTCAGAGCCCAGGCCTTGACCGTGTCGCGCTTAACCGGCACACCATAGGTAGACGAGTGCACGAACTGACCGTTGCCAGCGTAGATTCCCGCGTGGCCGCCGCCATTGAAGATCAGGACGTCGCCGACCTTGGCTTGAGCGAGCGAGGCGACAGGCTGGCCGCCACCGAGCTGACCGTAGCTGTCGCGCGGAATGGTCTTGCCAGCCTGCTTGTAGGACCAGTAGACCAGGCCCGAGCAATCGAACGCATTCGGGCCGGCCGCACCGTAGGAGTAGGGCGAACCAATCTTCGACTCGGCGGCGCGCAGGGCGCGCTGGGCGCGGTTCGGCTGAGCGCTGAGGATGCCACCACCGTTGCCCTGCTGGAACTCCGGCGGGATCTGGTTCTCATTGACGCCCGGGAGGTCAAAGCTACCGACGCCCGGGATCGAGATCGGGGCGGCGTCGGCCGGGCTGGCGGCGAGCGCCAGGGCCCCCACGGCGAGCGCGCCGGAAACGACGGCGGTCTTCGCGGCCTTGGGCTGTTCGATGCGGTGTTTCGCCACGGAAACGGTCTCCTTGTAGTTCTTCCTTACCGCCGACCGGGTTAGCTGTCGGGTTCGGGCCGGAAGAAGATGGCCCTACGCGGTCTCCCGCGATTCACCCCGATTCCCTCGCTGAGGGAAAGAAGTGGGTCCCCGGTTCGTTCCGCTTTGGAAGCGAAACAATTAGGCGGTGCCCTTCCCAAAGTCCCCCGAGTGGGGTCCTCCGTCGTGGAAGGTCTCAGAAAGATTACGAAACTCTTCACCCGAATGTCCACTGAACACGCGACAACATCGTCTTGAGCTTCACATCAGACAGCCCGGAGATGCGGGCGCGCAATCGCCCATTCCGCACTCTGACCTGTATCGATTCGCGATTTGGCGGTCTGTGCCACCGACGGCGAAATCAGCTGTGTGGCGGCCAGCACAGTCACCGCATCCAGCAATTCCCGATCGGGCCCACCGACCTCGCGACTGGGGCCAAAGTCCCTGCTCATCGGGTCGAAAAGGACCTGCATCAGGCAGCCGTCGCAGGCCCGATTGCGGCCCGGACAGGTGGCGCAGTCAATCTTCATTGTGATCTACCTCTCACTTGCGTCTCAGGGGCGGCCGACCGGGGTCTTGCCCCAGATCGACACACCGGGAACGAACCAGAAAGGCTCGACCTTGACTGAAGAGTAGGTCCGGCCTCCGACAAATCTGTGTGTCGGAGCGCACCGATAGCCTCCGACCTATGTCCCTGGACCGTGTATCCGCACCGCGCCAACTGACCTTTGCTGATCTGCCCGAAGACGACGCCTTCGCCACGACCGCGCTCTTCGAAACGACGCTGGTGATCGTCGACCTGGAAACCACCGGCGGTAGCGCCGAGTCCGACGCCATCACCGAGATCGGCGCGGTCAAAATCCGCGGCGGTCAGGTGCTCGGCGAGTTCGCTACCCTCGTCGACCCCGGCCGCGCGATTCCCCCGCAGATCGTGTCCCTCACCGGAATCACGACGGCAATGGTGCACGACGCCCCGCGCATCACCGAGGTATTGCCCGCGTTCTTCGAATTCGCCCGAGGTGCGATCCTCGTCGCCCACAACGCCCGATTCGACGTCGGTTTCCTTAAACGCGCGGCCGCCCGCCAGCAGCTTCGGTGGCCCTTCCCCGCCCAGCTGTGCACCGTGGTGCTGGCGCGGCGCGTCTTGTCCCGAGAGGAGGCACCAACGGTCAAACTCTCCGCGCTGGCCGAACTGTTCGACGTCTCCGTCAGGCCCACCCACTGCGCCCTCGACGACGCCCGCGCCACCGTCGACGTCCTGCACCGGCTCCTCGAGCGCGTCGGGAACCAAGGGGTCCGCACCTATCGCGACCTGACCCAGTACCTACCGCGGGCCAGCCCGGCCCTGCGCGCCAAACGTTCGCTGGCCGACGGGCTGCCGCACCGGCCCGGCGTGTACATTTTTCGCGGACCCGGCGACGAAGTCCTCTATATCGGGACCGCCGTCAATCTGCATCGCCGCGTCAGCAGCTACTTCACCGGCGCGGACACGCGGGCACGGATGGCCGAGATGGTCACTCTGGCCGTACGCGTCGACCACATCGAGTGCGCGCATGCCCTCGAAGCCGCCGTCCGCGAGCTCACCCTGCTGGCCGTCCACAAACCGAGCTTCAACCGCCGCTCCCGCAATGCGCACGCCGGCTGGTGGATCACCCTGACTGCCGAGCGCTTCCCCCGGCTCGAGGTCAGCCGAACACCCGGCCCGGTCAGTATCGGCCCGGTCCGCAGTCGCGCGCTGGCTGCCGACATCGCCGACGTGATCTCCGGTGCCGCCGGCCTGCGCACCTGTGCCGTCCTAGCGGCTTCGGCCGATCATCACTTCTGTGCCGGCCCGGCGGCCGCCGCGACACTTCCCGACCCGCTCGTCGCCGCCGTTCCCGGCGTCTGCCGCGGTGCCAGCGACCGTCCGCAAACCCTCCCCGACTATCTCCCTCGGGTCCGCGCCGTGCACGACCTCATCACCGGCAGTTCCAGCGCGCTGCTGACTGCTGTGGACACGCGCCTTGCCGCCCTGGTGGACCTGCGCCGCTTCGAGTCGGCGGCCCGGGCCCGCGATCGTCTCGCCGCCACCATCGAGGCCCTCGCCCGCTGCCAGCAGCTATCGTCCATCGCGCGCGCGGCGGAAATCGTCCTGGCCCGACCGGCGTCCGACGGCGGCTGGGAATTCGCTGTCGTGCGGCACGGTCGGCTCGCCGGCGCGGGCTGCGCGATACCCGGGGCCGCCC
>NZ_JBAQWU010000011.1:0-14353 GCF_049299075.1 Gordonia sp. (in: high G+C Gram-positive bacteria) | reverse complement strand
GGGTTACCCTGCTGACCGTCCGAGATGAGGTTCAAAAAGGGGGAAACGTTATGCGACAGCGGTTCCTTCGAGCTCGACCATCTGGCCGGGGATCGCCAGGCGGGTGACGCCGAGCATCGTGGTAGTCGGGGCGACTCCTGCCGCCCCGAGCTTCCCGGCGAGCACGCCGTAGTGCGGGAACATCGCGTCCACGTCAGTGGTGTAGACGTTGAGGCGGACCAGGTTCTCCATCGACATACCGGCCTCGGCGAGCACGGCCTCGAGGTTCGCCACGGCCAGCGCGAGCTGGGCCTCGACGTCCCCGTCATGCTCGGGCCGACCATCCTTGCTCATCGCTGTCTGTCCCGAGATGTACAGCGTCCGTGTCTCCCCTGAGATGACTTCGCCCTGGTTGAAGCCCATCTCCTGCGACCACGTCACCGGATTTACTGCCGTGCGTTCCATTGCTGCTCCGTTCATTCGTTCCGCAGCGCCCGGCCGCCCTATGGCCGCCGTCCTCGACGCTGCGCTACTAGCCTCCCAACGAATCACGACACCTTGTGTCGTGTTTTCTGGTAAAGATGGATGCATGCGAGCAGACCGACTGGTCTCGCTGGTGCTCTTGCTGCGCCAGCGAGGCCGAATAACCGCCGACCAGCTGGCCAGTGAGCTCGAAGTGTCCACGCGCACCGTGCTGCGCGACATCGACGCCCTCTCGACTGCGGGCGTCCCCGTTTACGCCGACCGTGGTCGACACGGCGGCTATTCACTCCTTCCCGGCTTCCGCACCGAACTGACCGGGCTGAACCATGACGAGGCACTCGCGCTGCTCACCGCCGGATCAGACCGCGGCGAGAAGGTCTTCGGCCTCAGCGCACCGCTAGCCTCGGCGATGCGCAAGGTCGTCGACGCGCTGCCCGAGGGGCACCAGGTGAGTCTCGGCGATGCGGCCAAACGGTTCCTCGTGGAGCCGGAGACCGACCTGCTCTCTCGCCGTGCCCCCACCGAAGACCTGGCCGACGGCGTCATGAGCGAGGTCCGAGCCGCGGTGCTCACCGGCCGCCGGCTGCGATTCAACTACACGGCACCTGGTAAAGCACCGAGTCGTCGAACCGTCGATCCGATTGGACTGGTCACCGTCCGCGGGCGCACCTACCTGCTGGCGACGAGGTCTGGAGACGATCGGACTTACCGTCTGTCTCGGATGCTCAGCGCCGAAGCGCTCCCCGAACCAGCGCAACGCCCCGCGCAGGTCGATCTCGACCGCATCTGGGCCGAGCGCACCGCACAGTTCCTCTCCGAGAAACACATCCCCGTCGTCGTCCGCATCAAGACCTCACGTCGTGAGGAACTGCTGGAGAATGCCAGCGCTGTCCGGGCCGAGGAACCGGAGCCGGATGATTGGATCCGCCTCGACGTGACCTTCGAAGACCTGCGCCACGCGGTGTGGGCAGTGTGGCGGCTTGATACGGACGCCGAAGTACTAGCGCCAGAATCCGTCCGCGATGCGATGTACGTGCGTGCCGAAGCATTGACGGCACGTTATCGATCCCGACGATCCGTACCGACTAACGTGTCCGGTCAGTACAGCTAGTTGTGGTGCGAGGTATCCGAGCTTTCATAGGGTCAGGTCTTTCGGTCGGGGGATCGACGCCATATCAACCCCGTGTTCTCCAGTCTCGCATAGAGGTGCGACAGCCTGAGAGCGGTTCATGAGCGGGAACTGTCGAGGGGGGTCGACCACAGGAGTTCGTCGGTGAGGCGAAGGCGGAAGCCCTGATGGAAGTCGGTGCCGTCGGCGCGAAGCCGGCGCAGGAGCATAGCGGCGATCGCGAGACGTTTACCGGGCGAGGACGCGGGCGCGAGGACGTTAGCCTCCGCCGCGAGGTATCCGGCGGCTTGAGCCGATAGATTGGTCGGTGGGTTCATCACAGGTCCTATCTGTGTGTGGATTCTGGGTCCGCGGGTGTTCGAGCACCTGCGGACCCCTTCTTCTATCTGGAGTCGTGCGGCGTCCAGGTCGGCAGCTGGGCTGACCTATTCGTCCTCGTCTTCGTCAAGGTCGTAGTTGATGTAGCTGCGCGCCGGCCGCTTGCCGACCGCCGCGTCCGCTGCGCGCCAGGATTCTAGGCGGGAGGCACCTTCGGATTGGGCGAGGAAGCAGGCTGCGTTCCACCTCGCGTCAAAACGTAGTTCGGCGATCGGTTGGGCCGAGTCTGGTGACAGACTCGCCCACATCTCGCAAGGGCCGCTGTGCTCATCGCCGCCCGTGCTGCGCAGGGTGTCTCTGCCGCTGCGGCGTCTCCGGCGACGTTCACCTTGCTGACGACCACCCACGCTGAGGGTCCGGAACGAACGCGAGCCATCGCTGTCTGGACTGCGGTGAGCCTGGCTGGGGGCGGGTTTGGCAACATCGCCAGCGGGTTGCTCACCGACCTGATCTCGTGGCGAGCCACCTTATTGATCAACCTTCCCATCGGGGTCTGTGTCGTCATTGCGGCACTCGTTCTCCACCGACGGACCACTGACCGGTGCGGCGCAGGGCGCATCGACTTCATCGGTGCAGGGCTGGCAACAGCCGCGTTCACGTGCGCAATATACGCGGTGTCCGTCGCAGGTGAGGGAGTCTCGGGTGGCCTTCTAGCCGTAGTGGGTTCGCTCGCGGTCGCGATGTTCGTCGTGCTCGTCCGGCAGCAGCGCCGCACGTCTCACAAGCTCGTACCGAGCGATCTCGCACAAGACCGGCTGATCGTCCTCGGCAATATCGCGACCGCGTTGACCGGGGCTTGCTTCCAAGTCGGGCTATGGTACTTCCTGACGTACCGGATGCAGACCCAGTTTGGCTATTCGCCGATCCAGGCCGGTCTGGCGTTCCTCCCACTCACCGCCAGCATGCTGACTGTGAACCTGTGGTTCACACCGCGCCTGATGAACCGACACGCACCTCGGGTGCTGATCGTGATCGGTGCCGTCGTCGCCGTTCCCGGACTGCTCTGGCTCACAGTCGTCGACGACGGTCCCTTCGCTGTCGCGGTCCTGGTTCCCACCGCCATGATTGGGATCGGCGGTGGCCTGATGAACACACCGCTCGCCGCGCTCGTCACCACAGGCGTTCGTCCCGAACATGCTGGCGCAGCCTCTGGACTGATGAACACAGCGAAGCAGTTCGGCGGCGCGATTGGCCTCGCAGCCGCGACCACCGCCGCCGCTATCGCCGGCACCGACAGAGCCGCCTTCGTCCTCATGTCAGTAGCGCTCCTCGCCGTGATCGCAACGGCGTCCGCAATCCCCGCCCAGAGCAGCGAGCCCCAGCCCGCCAAGACGACCGGGAAAGCGTCGTAACTCACGCCAACGCGCCGTTGAGTATCGAAGACCGCCGTCGGGTGGTTGAGCGATGCAAGACCCAGCCGATCGCCCATGTGTCGGTCGAGGTGGGAATCTCGCGAACATGGGCCTCAAAGTGGGTCAACCGGCGGCGCGCCACGGCGTTGCCGGGCTGCTCGATCGATCGTCGACAGCACGCCGAAGCCCCGTCGCGTCGCCAGCCAGCAGGTGGACGGCCGCCAGCATCACGACTTTTTCGGGGCGGCGTAACCAACGTCCAGCCCTCATATATCTAACGTGAGGGTATAGTTCTGGTGTGATTGATCGGAGGACTACGAGGAGTGGCGGTGTCTAACAGCGATGGTGCCGCCGGCTCGACGCAGCGCATGCACATCGGTGAAGTTGCCGAGCGTACGTCGTTGAGCCTTCGGACAATCCGATACTACGAAGAGGTTGGGCTGCTACCGGTCGCCGAGCGCACTGAGGGCGGGTTCCGTCTCTACAACGATGACACGATCGCACGGCTTCTGCTGATCAAGCAGATGAAGCCGTTGGACTTCACGCTCGAGGAGATGGGTGCGGTACTGCGCGCTTGTGATCAGCTCGCTGACCCGGCGGCCGAGGTCGAGGACTGCGCTGCCGCACAAGACGTGCTGCTGGCGTTCGCTGAGCGAGTCCGGGGGAAGATCGATGCTCTGCGTAGTCGTATCACTGAGGCCAGGGCGTTCGCTGAAATGTTGGACGAGCGGGGCGCCCAGAGGCCTCATGACGTTCTCGACTGATCTGTTGTTTGCCTGATCGAACCGCCTGGCTAGATCGATCTGTCCAGGTGCCATCTGTCGGCGCGCCCCCATTCGGAGGCTGGGTGTTGCTGGTCGGCAGCGTTGACGTTAGCCGAGGTCGCAATGAGGCGACCACCACCGTTTCACCTCTGAAGGAGTGTGCTTGTTCATGTCGCGATTGCGTTTTCGAAGGTTCGGCGGCCATGATCACCCGACCGGTTCTCCTGGCGACGATCACTTGGTGACGGTGGCGCAGGCGCTGCGGTCGCCAAGGATCCTCAAAACGGAGGTACTGGCGGGTCTGGTCGTGGCGATGGCGTTGATCCCGGAGGCGATCGCGTTCTCGATTATCGCCGGGGTCGACCCGCGTGTGGGCCTTTTCGCCTCCTTCACTATGGCCGTGACGATCGCCTTCCTCGGCGGCCGCCCCGCGATGATCTCCGCTGCCACCGGCGCAGTCGCGCTGGTGATCGCTCCCGTGGTCCGCGAGCACGGGATGGACTACTTCATCGCCACAGTGATTCTGGCGGGCGTGTTCCAGATCGTGCTCAGCGTCCTCGGGGTCGCGAAACTGATGCGGTTCATCCCGCGCAGCGTGATGGTCGGGTTCGTCAACGCGCTGGCGATCTTGATCTTCACCTCTCAGCTGCCTCACCTGATGGGGGTTCCAGCGCTGGTGTACCCGATGGTGGTTGCCGGTATATTGATCATGGTCTTCCTGCCGAAACTGACATCGGCGGTGCCGGCACCCCTGGTCGCCATCGTCGTCCTCACGGCGATCACCGTGGGCTTTTCTCTGACGGTGCCGAACGTCGGCGACGAGGGTGAGCTGCCTTCGTCGCTTCCGTCGCTGTTCATTCCGAACGTGCCGCTGAGCCTGGATACGTTGTCGATCATCGCGCCGTACGCCCTGGCGATGGCGCTGGTCGGCTTGTTGGAGTCGCTGATGACAGCCAAGCTCGTCGATGACATCACCGACTCGCACTCGAACAAGACCCGCGAAGGGTGGGCACAGGGATCGGCAAACATCGTCACCGGCTTCTTCGGCGGTATGGGCGGTTGCGCAATGGTCGGGCAGACCATGATCAACGTCAAGGAATCTGGGGCGCGCACCCGGATCTCGACGTTTCTGGCCGGCGTGTTCCTCTTGATTCTCGTCGTGGGTCTGGGTGACGTTGTCGCATTAATGCCGATGGCGGCGCTGGCAGCGGTGATGATCATGGTTGCCGTCGGCACGATGGACTGGCATAGCGTGCGGCCGGCCACGCTGAAGATGATGCCGCGCAGTGAAACCTTAGTGATGGCTGCGACTGTGGTGGTCACAGTAGTCACCCACAACCTGGCCTACGGCGTCATTGTCGGCGTGCTCACCGCGATGGTCGCCTTCGCCCGGCGCGTTGCCCACATGACCAACGTCGAGAAGGTCGCCGATGCCGACACTGACCATGACGGTGCGATCGACACCCGTGTGTACCGCGTTTCCGGTGAACTGTTCTTCGCTTCCAGCAACGACCTCGTGTATCAGTTCGACTACGTTGACGATCCGGAGAACGTCACCATCGACCTCTCCGACGCCGACATCTGGGACGCCTCCACTGTCGCCACTCTCGACGCGATCCGCTACAAGTACGCCGCGAAAGGCAAGAACCTCACCATCATCGGGCTCGACGGTGCGAGCCTCGAACGGTTGGACCGTATGTCTGGCAGACTCGGAAGCGGCCACTGATCGTGCACGGCGCTCGCATCGTGGTTCTCTAATGCGGTGCCCCGCGTAGCGAGGGCGCCACACCGCAGCGGCGATCGCGCAGCCAGTGGCTGGCCCTTAGGTTCGATCGGTGGGCGAGGTCATTGGCATCCGCACCGTCTTCCCATGGCGTCGGCATGTAGGGCAGCAACTCACTTGAGCGGTTGTGCGTAGAGGAGTACCAGGACACTCCTGCCATCCGGTAGGCGAGCGTTTGATGGCTCTTCCGGTTTGACGGTGCGTAGAACCGGTTCTGGTTACCACTACATGTAGGGGCGGGACGGGCTGCGCATGGTGGGCCCGGCGGCGAGTCGTGGCGAGGTAGGTGGGTCCTGTGGTGTCAGGGTGAAAGTTCTGACACCCACACCACGAACACCGACAGGACCCATGGCCGAGAATACCGCGATCGCCGATACCATTTGCCGCACCATCGACCTCGGAGTGACGATCACCGGCGCAGCCCTCGACGGGCAGGACCGCACCCATCTCTACTGCGAACTCCTTGCCCCGGATGATCGGTGCCCAGGCTGCGGGGCGGCCGGACGGTTGCGTGATCATGTGCACCGCGAGGTCGCTGACCTGCCGATCGTGGGCCACCCCACCCGCCTGCACCTGCAGGTTCCGCGCTACCGGTGCGAGAGCACCGCCTGCGACCAAAGCATTTTCCGGGCCGATATCGGGGACATCGTTGCCCCACGAACCCAGGTCACCCGCCGCACCACGGCCTGGATGTTGCGGCGGATGATCGTCGACAAGATGAGCGTCACAGCCTGGGGTACACCCGTGCGGGACGGCGAGCCTTGCACTGTTCTCGCTGTAGCGCAGGGTGGGTTAGCCAAGTTATGAAACGTCGTCTCTCCGGGTCTAGGGTGTATTGATACGCCGGATGCGGGGAGGGCCTTCAATGGCGGATCGGATTGGGACGCTTCTGAGCCGTTCGGGTGACGGTGGCGAGGAGGTGCTCATCGTCAGCCGCGGGAAGGCGCGGACTCGGTTCCGTCGCCGGGACGAGTTGGGCTGGAACTTTCGGGTGGAGTCAACGGACTCGGAGAACATCGTCGAGGGGAAGCCAAAGCCGGATCCGACGTCGGTTCGCCGGGCCTCGCGTCCGCGCGGGCAGAGGGTGGCCTATGTGCGGGTGTCGGCTGCGGATCAGAGTGAGGCGCGTCAGCTCGAGGCGGTGGGGGAGTGTGATCGGGTCTATGTCGAAAAGCAGTCTGCGCGCTCGCGCGCCGATCGCGAGAAGCTCGCCGAGTGCATCGGGTACCTGCGCGACGGTGACGAGCTCGTCGTCGCGTCAATGGACAGACTCGCTCGTTCCCTGGTCGATCTCAAGCAGATCGTTGGTGAGGTCACTGCCAAGGGCGCGAGTGTGGAGTTTGTCCATGAACGGGCTACCTACGCCGCCGGCGCCCAAGATCCTCGAGCCGATCTGATGCTTTCGCTGCTCGGGGCGTTCGCCGAGTTCGAGCGGGCCATCATTCGTGAACGTCAGGCCGAGGGCATTGCCATCGCTAAGGCGAAGGGCAAGTACAAGGGTCGTAAGCGAGTCCTGACCGCCGAGCAGGTCGACAAAGCCCGGGCCCGCATCGAGGCAGGGGAGGGGCCATCAGTGATCGCCCGCAATCTCGGAGTTGGCCGATCCACGCTCTACCGCGCACTACAGCGCGTTGAAGCGGGCGGGCGTGGACGCACCAGCCACTGACCCCCGCCCTGAAGATGGTGGGTATCGCTAGCCACAGCAGCTCGACCGCCGAGATTCGGCACTCGGGAGGGACCGCGGTTCTTGCTGACCTTGCGCAGTTTCTCCAGGCACGAGTCAGTGCAGCCGGAAGCCGGACGGGCCACCTATCCGACGCTGTCCCGGTGTGCCGGTGCTGTGGAACTGGTCTTGTGGTCACGCGGAGCAGTGCCCGGGGCAAGGATCGCTAGCAAGACTGCGGCTGCGGCGGTGAGGATTGCCAACGTAAGTGTGGCCTGACTGCTGCCGTTGACAAATGCCTCTTTGGCGTAGTCGACCAATGGTTGCGCCATTGGTCCGGCTTGTGCGGCGATCTCTAGGGCGGCGGCCAGGGAGTCGGAGACCGGACCGCGGGCAGGTTCGGGTAACTGAGGCAGGGCGGGTTGGATGTGGCGGGTGTATCCGGCGGCCAGCACACTGCCGGCCACTGCGATCCCCATCGCAGCGCCGATCTCGCGGGCCGCATCGTTGACTGCGGCGGCGACCCCGTGTTTGCTCTCCGGAGTTTCGGCGATGATCGCGTAGGTCGCTGGGGCTGTGCATAGTCCGAGCCCTGCGCTCATGATCAACAGCGGCCATAGCAGGTCGAGGTAACGTGCGTCGACGGTCATCCGGCTGACCAGCATCAGGCCAACTGCGATGGTCACCAGACCGGCGACGGTCATCACTCGTAGTCCAAATCGCTGTGACAGTCGGGGGGCGATCACCGAGATCACGATCAGGGGGACCGTCATCGGCACCAATCCCAACGCCGAGGCCAGCGGTCCGTATCCCAGGATCAGTTGCAGGTACTGCACCAGGAGTAGGAATACCCCGAAAGTGACCAAGAATTGGATGGCCACCGACAACGAGCCGGCGCTGAAGCCGCGCTTGGCGAACAACCGAACATCCAACAAGGGGGCCGAGGATCGCAGCTCAATCAGGATAAAAAAGGCTGTCGCCAACATGCCGGCCCCGGCGCTGGCGAGAACGATCGGGTCGGCCCAGCCCCGCGCTGGAAACTCGATCGTGGCGAATACGATTCCCGCAACCGCGACTGCAGCTGCCGCCGCGCCCACCCAGTCCACGGGAGGGTGCTCATGCTGGCTGGACTCAGCGATCGTGCATGCCAGCGCGGCCAGTAGGGCTCCCGCTGCGGTCAGTCCGACAAATACCGACACCCACGACCAGCGCTCAAGCAACACCCCGGCGCCGAGGATGCCTAACACTGCTCCGGAGCCGGCGACTCCAGCCCACACACCTACTGCTCGGCCGCGATGAACGGCGGCGAAACCAGCAGTCAGAATCGAGAGCGTCGAGGGCATTACCAGTGCAGCGCCCGCCCCGGCAATCGCTCGCGCAGCGATCAACCAGGCCGGGTCAGACAGCAGCAGGGGAAGTGCGGACGCAATGGTGAATATCGCCAGGCCTATTACGAGAACTGCGCGTCTGCCATAGCGGTCACCGATCGCTCCAGCGGGCAGGACCAGGCACGCCAGTACCAGCGTGTAGCCGTCGACGATCCAGGTCAGCTGGGCTTGCGTCGCTCCAGTCCCTACCGCAATCTCCGGTAATGCCGAATACAGCGCGGCCATGGCCGCGACCACCAACGCCACGGCTAGGCACGACACCGTGAGCATCCACCATTCGGCTCGGGTCCACCGGGATGACTCGGTGATGGTCTGTTGCGGTGAGTGCATCGCCGACCCCTTGCTGTGAGATGATCGGTCTTGGTCTGAGACAAGTAGTATCACAGTATCCGGCTGGCTGGACAGGTTAGCTTGGACGAGATGCGACCGTCGGCCGAAGGGGAGAGCGTGAACGACTGGAGTGCTGACCGGCCCGCTACGGACGACGATCAGCTCGATCCGCGACTGCTGCGCTCACGAAAACGATTGCTCGACGCTGCCACGCATCTCCTGAGCACTGGCGGTGTAGAGGCGGTTACCGTCGAGGCGGTCACTCGAATGTCAAAGGTTGCGCGGGCCACGCTCTATCGGCATTTCGGCGGGACCGCCCAGTTGCTTGCGGCGACCTTCGAGCGGCTGTTGCCCCGCGTCGAAGTCTCTGCCACCAGTGGGTCGGTACGCGACCAACTCATCGCGCTTCTCACGGCCCAAGCCGACCTGATTGACCAGGCGCCGCTAAACATTACGACTCTGGCTTGGCTGTCAATCGGATCAGTCGGCGGCGATCCTGCCGATTCGGCCGCGATCACCTCACTGCGTAGTCGAGTCATCGAGGAATACCGGCAGCCCTTTGACCACATCCTCACACATCCTGACGTACAGGCACAGCTCGGCAACATCGACACCACCTTCGCGATCGTTCAACTCCTCGGCCCCGTCGTGTTCGCTCGCCTCACTGGGCTCTGCACCGTCGACCACGACGGATGCGTGCAACTCGTTGATGATTTTCTTGCTGCCCGCAAGCAGGGAGACAAACCCATCCCGGCCGAGTCCATCCACGACCTGAACCGCCCTGGCGCCGGCGGATCTCGCTAAATCGGGGCTTCTTCTTGTCGGATGGGTGTGACCGCTCGATCGCCGAGGTCGCCGGGGAGGTGGCGAGGCAACCCTAGAGCCCGGTCGTTTCGGTGCGAGCGGCGGCGAGCCATCCGCTGCAGTCTGAGTGCGGCTGGAACTTCTACCGTCCAGTTTTGACTTCCCGATTAGTCAGGCTGCTGCAAGCGATCGCGAAGCTGACTCCAGAGCTTCAGCCAGTTGAGGGTGTACCAAGGTTCGTGGACAGTCCTTGTGAGGAAGGATCGAGGACATGGCAGCACGGTCACGGCGGAAGTTCAGTCCGCAGTTCAAAGCAGAAGCGGTTCAGTTGGTCGTCCAGTCGGACCGGCCGATCGCCACGGTCGCCGCCGAGTTGGGTATCAACGCCGGCACTCTGGGTAATTGGGTGAACAAGTATCGTCAAGATAATCCGGAGCCGGATAAATCACTCACCCCGGCCGATCACGCCCGTATGGCTGAATTAGAAGAAGAGCTCCGCCGGGTCAAATGGAGAACGAGTTTCTAAAAAAAGCCGCAGCCTTCTTTGCCCGGGAGCAGGACTGAAGGAGAAGTCAGCCCTGATCGAGGTGGAGAAGGCGGGACTGCTGCACGAGTAGGTGACAGGTTGTAGTCACGCCGCGAGAGCGACGTTGTTGGCCATGATGGTCTCGAATTCGATGGGCGTCAAACGGCCGAGGCGGGCCTGTCGGCGGCGGCGGTGGTAGGTCCGCTCGATCCAGGTGACGATCGCGGTGCGCAGTTGCTCGCGGGTGGTCCAGGAGCGGCGGTCGAGGACGTTCTTCTGCAGGAGTGCGAAGAACGATTCCATGGCGGCGTTGTCTCCGCTCGACCCGACTCTTCCCATGCTCCCGACCATGCGATGACGGGTCAGGGCGCGCCGGAATTTGCGGCCTCGGAATTGAGATCCCCTGTCCGAATGCACCACACAGCCGGCGACATCGCCACGCATCGCGACGGCGTTCTCGAGCGCTTGGACGGCCAATCGGGACTTCATCCGGAAGTCGATCGAGTACCCGACGATCCGGCCACTGAATGCGTCCTTGATCGCGCAGAGGTACAGCTTGCCCTCCGCGGTCCGGTGCTCGGTGATGTCGGTCAGCCACAGTTCGTTCGGTGCGTCCGCGGCGAACACGTGCCGTGTCCGGCCGTGCTCGTCGACGACGGTGCAGAGGTCGTCGTGGACGGGCGGGCCGGGCTTGCGGTGTTTGCTCCGCTTGGGCTTGCCGAACGCGCTGAACCAGCCGTTCGCCGACGCGATACGCCACGCGGTCCGGTCCGCCATCGCTTCGCCATTGTCGCGGGCCTCGTCGGCCAGTAGCCGGTGCCCGAACTCGGGGTCGTCCTGGTGGGCGTCGAAAAGGGCGTTCGCGCGATAGGCCTCCACCACCTCGCTCGGGGTGATGGGATCGGCCAGCCACCGGTAGTAGGGCTGGCGGGAGAGCTTGAGCACCCGACACGTCACCGTCACAGGGACCCCTGCGGCGGCGAGCTCCGTCACGAGCGGGTAGAGCCTTTTCCCGGCAGGTTCGCCTGCGACAGATACGCCGCCGCACGGCGCAGCACCTCGTTCTCCTGCTCGAGGAGCCGGTTCCGTTTGCGCAGCTCACGGATCTCCGCGGACTCGGTCCGAGACGGGCCGGGCCTGGCGCCGTCGTCGATATCGGCGCGACGCAACCACTTCTGCAACGTCATCGGGTGGACCCCGAAGTCTTTCGCGATCTGCTCGATCGTGACTCCGGGTTCGCGGTGCTGAGCGACGCGCACGACATCGTCACGGAACTCGGACGGGTAGGGCTTGGGCACAGCAACATCCTTCCAGGCCCACCCCACGGGCAAGCCAGATCAGATGTCACCTATCCGTGCAGCAGTCCCGGCCAATTATCCGATCGCGTGGATGTGTGATCAGTTGAATGTGCCGCGGTCGTCGTTTTATGCCTGGCGTACGCGAGCGGGATCGCTGACTGCGACCGCGGCGCGCCGCGAAGCCCTCAAGGAAAAGATCGGCAAGGCGTTCACCGATCAGCGGCAGGTGGCCGGGTGCCGCCGGATCGCGGCGATCCTCAACGAGGCCGGCACGCCGTGTTCGGTTGGCCTGGTCGGCCTACCGGCCGGGCTGGCCGAGGCAGCGCAGCTCGGCCGATCCTTGTGGGTCCGCCGAACAGAGATTCTGGCCTACTTCGACACCGGCGCATCCAACGGACCCGTCGAAGCCATCAACGGCCGCCTGGAACACCTCCGCGGTATCGCCCTGGGATTCCGCAACCTACGCCACTACATCTTGCGGTCACTGATCCACTCCGGCGGCCTGGCAGAACACCTCCATGCACTCTGAAACCGGAAGAGCCCGTTTGATCGGTGAGGCCAGCACTCGGATCAGCTTGTGAGTGCCCCTCCGGGTTGACGGCAGCAATCCGTCGACCGTCACGCGCGCCACAATCTTCAGACCCGCCACGGTTGGTGAATTGCCTAAGGCTCCCGGATTCGTCGGCCGGTGTAGCGGGCCCACGATTCGCCGGCGTTCGCTGCGTGCTTCGTGGCGACTTGGCAGCTGTAGTTGACTGCATCGGCGACGATCGGCGGCGGGCATTCGACGACGAGTTCGTCGAGAGATCGGTTGCGGCCGCCAAGGTTGCTGAGGCCGAGCTGGCGCAAGCGATGCATGATCGTGTCGACATGTACGTGGTCACCAGCGTGGTAGCCCGGGAAGAACCACGGGCTCGACGAGTTGGACCCGGTTCGTAGGTTCGGTCGGTTGCTGAGGTGGTCGCGAAGGAGTGCGGCGAATGGTTCGGGCACGTCGACGGGGTGCTTGCCGAAGGTGATCGTCATCGGGCCGTGCTGAGTATCGTCGACAGCGTCTGTGCGCAGGGCCGCAATTCGGTTCAGCGGTTGGGCGTAGAGGAGGATTAGGATACCGGCGACCCGATACGGGAGTGACTCGCTCGTGCCAGCTAAGAGTTCCCGTATCCAGGAGAGACGCTGATCCTGCGATATTGTCGGCGTCGATCTGGCTGTGCGGTGGTCCATCGCGATCGTTCTTCCCGTGAACGCGGGCAGTGTTGTCACGACGAATGTGCGGATCGCGGTTCGGGTCGTCGGACCGCCGGCAATCCATTCATCGATGTCACCTTTTGTGCATTCCGCGGCCGTGCGCCCATACGCTTGGTGAAGCCAGAGCAGAAACTTCGCGGTCTCGGTGATCTCCTGCTTCGACCAGCGAATCGAGGGCCGAGTCTGGCCGCCAACTAGCTCAATCTCACGTATTCGGCGCAGGTGATGCCAGGTGGCGAATCGCTCCACCGGGCGTCGCACTTCGATCGGCAGATCCGCAAGTTTGGCCTCAATCCATTGCTCGAACACGGGGAGCCACGGATCACGCTGCGGCAGCAGTCCGTTGTGCTGCATGAGTGCGCGGAGGTGTTCGGTGACGCGCCCGGGGTGGCTGTCCAAGCCTTCATGGGTCGGCGCAATGGAGCCGTCGCCGAGCGAGCGGAGGAACTGTTGCACTTTCGGTGATCGTTTCCAGATGAGGATGGATTCTGGCCGCTCGGCCGAGCAGAGGGCATCGACGAGCCCGGCGAGGGTCGGATCGGCCGGGACGCCGCCGAGTAGGACGTGCAGGTCGTCGCGGAGTGCGCAGCGTGCGCAGAGATTCTTGCGATGGTGCCCGGCTTCGGCACCACAGCGGCCGCAATGGAAGTCGTCCACGATTCCAGCGCATGGCCCGCAGACGTTTCGTCCGTTCTCATCAGCTGGACCGGGGAGTAGCCGGTCAACGCCACAGCGTGGGCATTCTCCCCGTGTGTGGATCGCAACGAACCAGCAGGGAAAGCAGACTCTACCTTCGGGCCAGGTCGCCTGGACTCGGCGCAGTGGTTTGCCACAGCGGGCGCAATCCCGCGTACCGTATGTCTTGCGAGGGCGTCCGCGAACGGTGTTACGCGGGTTCAGCCCTTCGGGTTCCATTGTCATTCCTCACCGCCGGGTCTACTCGTCAAGGATGTTCGCTCGTCGCGGCCGCGTGCTTCGGTCGAGCGTGACGACATTCGGGGGAGAGGCGTTGACCGCCTTCTTGTGCCTCGCGTCGGCTGCGGTGACCGTAAGCAGGTCACCTGGGCTGCAGCTGAAGATGTCGCAGACAGCAGCAATGAGTTGCAAGGAGACGCGTTCGGGGCGCTGGTTGACGAGGCGATAGACCTGTGGTCGCGAGAGCGTGATTCCTCGTTCGGCGAGCAGGGGAACGAGGTCGGTGGTGGTGTTCAGCCCGCGTGCCGCCATC
>NZ_JBAQWU010000010.1:0-2334 GCF_049299075.1 Gordonia sp. (in: high G+C Gram-positive bacteria) | reverse complement strand
GTCCGGCGCTGAGCGAGACGGCTACCGCCGAGGCGACTGAACCCGGTCCTAAGCTTGGCGTCCGCGAACTGCTCCTCGGCGGCCGAGTGCACTGGTGGGCGCTCGCCTCGCTGGCGGTCGTCGCCGTGCTCGTCGGCGTGGCCGGGGGCCTCATCGGCCGGTGGACCGCCGAGGCGATCCCACCGTTGAACTCGAGCAAAGTCAGTCTTGACGTCGACGGTTCACCTGCCGCGACGACCGACGTCGCGAAAGTTGCCCGAGAAGTCGCCCCAACCGTGGTCGTGATCGAGGTCCGCACCGCCGGTGGTGGCGGCTCGGGTTCGGGCTTCGTCGTCGACCCGCGCGGTTACATCGTCACCAACAACCATGTTATTTCCACCGCGGCCAACGACAAGCAAGCCAAGCTGGAGGTGGTCTTCGCTGACCACAAGCGCGTGCCGGCCCGGATCGCCGGCCGCGACATCAGGACCGATGTGGCAGTGCTCAAGGTCGACGATGTGGCAGGTCTCAAGATCAGCCAACTGGGGGATTCGGCCAAGCTCGAGATCGGCCAGCCGGTGATTGCCTTCGGAGCCCCGCTCGGCCTGGACCGCACTGTTACCACCGGTATCGTCAGCGCCGTCGACCGGGCGGTGCCGTTGCGCCCGGACGCGGCCTCGGATACCGATGCGGTGATTAACGCGATTCAGACCGATGCCGCGATCAACCCGGGCAACTCCGGTGGCCCGCTCGTCGACGCCCAAGGTCGGGTGGTTGGGGTGAACACTGCGATTGCGGCCGCCGGTGGCGGCTCCATCGGTCTCGGTTTCGCGATCCCGGTCAACGAGGTCAAGCCGATCGCCGAACGGCTGATCGCCGAGGGCAAGGTGACTCACTCGCAGATCGGTATCTCCGCGTCGACGGTGCGCAACGACCAGGTCTTCGGCGCCCGCATCAAGGATGGGGCGGCCGGCAGCCCGGCCGCGCGGGCCGGGCTGAAGGAGACCGACGTGATCACCGAGTTCAACGGGCAGCCGATCGAAGGAGCCGACGAGTTGACGGTGGCCGTTCGGATGTCCACCATCGGCCAAGAGGTGAAATACACCTACTGGCGCGACGGGCGCACCTTCGACGGCACCATCACGCCAGCCGCGGACTGACCGGCCCGGCACGACGACAAGCGGCGACACGACCAGCGGCGAGACGACCAGCGGCGAGACGACGAAGAGAGCGATCGATGTTCAGCAGTGTGGGTTGGGGTGAAATTCTGGTCCTGATTGCGCTGGCGCTGGTGATCTTGGGCCCGGAACGGTTGCCCGGCGCGATTTCCTGGACCATGGGTTCGCTGCGCAAGGCGCGCGACTACGCCACCGGTGCGTCCAAGGATCTGCAGGAACAGATGGGTACCGACTTCGACTCATTCCGCGAGCCGCTGCAGCAACTCAACGAACTGCGGCAGATGTCCCCGAAGTCCCTCGTCACCAAGCACCTGTTTGATGGTGACGCGTCCACGCTCGACGAGATGGAAGACTCGGTGCGTGATTCGCTGAGCATCTCCGGACCCGCACCGGCCAACCCGCATCCGGTGTTCCCGGCCGGTCACCGGGAGCCAGCCCAGGCCGATCCGGCCAAATTGAACGGTGCCGCCAGCGGTGCATTGCCGACCGGTGGTCAGCAGCCGCCCGCGCCGTCCCGCCGCCGCACGGTCGCCGACTGGGACGCTACTTGACGGGTCAGCTGCCCGCCGACCAACGGGCGTGGAGCTCGTCGATCAGCGGAGCCACGGCGTCGTAGGTGCCCCAGCCGTCGGGGGCCGCGTAGCTTTCGCCGTCGCCCAGGGAGGCGGCGATCGGCTCGTAGGCTTCCATATAGGCCTCGTAGATAGCGGCGGTGAAGTCCTGGCCGCGATCGGTCAGCATCGACGGGTCGATCTGCCCGTCGCAGCGCTCGATTACGAAGGCGCCCGGCGTGATGGTGCGGGCGAGCAGGGCGGCAGTGTCGGTGTACCCCGGCGCGGTCTGCCGGTGCACTGCGAGCCAGGCGAAGAACATGCCGATGTGGGTGGCCGAGGCTTCCTCGCCGAGGCCGAGGTCGGCCGCCGTATCACTGTGCCAGCCGGCGTCGTCGTAGGTCATGAGCAGGCATCCTGACGTTCAGTAGGAAGAATCAGTGTCGGACGGTATCGATGCCTAGGCTCATCCCGGCCAGACCGCGCTTGCGAACGGCCAGCGTGTCGGCGATGGCCCGCAGCGCGGATCCGGACGCCGAATCGGGCGCGGCCAGCACCACGGGATCGCCTGCGTCGCCGCCCTCGCGGAGCTGCTGCTCCAGCGGCACCTGACCGAGGAGTGCGAC
>NZ_JBAQWU010000009.1:0-6500 GCF_049299075.1 Gordonia sp. (in: high G+C Gram-positive bacteria) | reverse complement strand
GGGCGGCGAGGCCGCCTCGGATGACGATCCGCCGAACACCGTGGTGCACGAGCGTGAGCCGCGGGCCCGCAAGGTGCGCGATGAGGTGCAGGGCATCTCTGGTTCGACTCGCCTAGAAGCCAAGCGGCAACGCCGCCGAGACGGTAGGGACGCAGGCCGACGTCGTCCGCCGATCTTGTCCGAATCGGAATTCTTGGCGCGCCGTGAGGCCGTCGAACGCGTCATGGTGGTCCGGCAACGGTCCGCGGACGCGGCGGCGCAGATGTCCGCGCCCACCGAGGATTACACCCAGGTCGCGGTACTCGAAGACGGTATTTTGGTGGAGCACTTCGTCACCACCGAGACCAGCCAGTCGATGGTCGGCAACATCTACCTGGGTCGCGTGCAGAACGTGCTGCCCGGTATGGAAGCGGCGTTCGTCGACATCGGCCGCGGCCGCAACGGCGTGCTGTACGCCGGCGAGGTCAACTGGGAGGCGGCCGGACTGAACGGCGGCTCCCGCAAGATCGAGCAGGCGCTGTCCCCAGGCGATATGGTGCTGGTGCAGGTCTCCAAGGATCCGGTCGGGCACAAGGGTGCCCGCCTGACCACGCAGATCTCGTTGGCCGGTCGTTACCTGGTGTACGTGCCCGGCGGCACGTCGACCGGCATCAGCCGCAAGCTGCCGGACACCGAGCGCAAGCGCCTCAAGTCGATTCTCTCCAAGATCGTGCCCGACGAGGCTGGCGTGATCATCCGTACCGCCTCGGAGGGCGTCAGCGCCGAGGAACTGGGTTCGGACGTCACGCGTCTGGAAGAGCAGTGGAAGGGGATCGAAGCCGCCGCGCAGGAGCATAAGGCGAAGGCCTCTGGTGCCACCCGTGCGCTGTATGAGGAGCCCGACCTGCTGGTTCGGGTCGTGCGTGACCTGTTCAACGAGGACTTCAGCAAGCTCGTCGTGGAAGGCGACAAGGCCTGGAACCAGGTCTTCAGTTACGTCGAGTCCGTGGCGCCTGACCTTGCCGAACGAGTCATTCGTTTCGAGCGGACGAGCCCGACCGCACCCGACTCGTTCGTCGTCCACCGGGTCGACGAACAGCTGGTCAAGGCGCTCGACCGGAAGGTGTGGCTGCCTTCGGGTGGCACACTGATCATCGAGCACACCGAAGCGATGACCGTTGTCGACGTCAACACGGGCAAGTTCACCGGCGCTGGCGGCAATCTCGAAGAGACGGTCACCCGCAACAACCTGGAAGCGGCCGAGGAGATCGTCCGCCAGATGCGGCTGCGCGACATCGGCGGGATGATCATCGTCGACTTCATCGACATGGTCCTCGAATCCAACCGTGACCTCGTGCTGCGCCGCCTCACTGAGGCGCTGGCCCGAGACCGCACTCGCCATCAGGTCTCCGAGGTCACCTCGTTGGGCCTGGTGCAGATGACGCGCAAGCGTCTGGGCACCGGACTGCTCGAAGCTTTCTCGACCACCTGCACTTGCTGCCAGGGCCGCGGTCTGATCGTGCACAGCTCACCGGTGGAAGTCAGCTCCGGTGACGACGGTGTCCGCGGCGGCGAGGGAGGCAGCTCTAAGCGTTCACGCCGCAAGAAGGGGCGCGGTGAGAAGGCGGAGGCCCCGGTCGCACCGACGGTCGAAACCAAACCGCACCGGCCGGCCGCCGAGCACCCGCTGTTCAAATCGTTGGCGCACGCCGAGGGTGAGGACGGCGTGGGCGAAGACGGGGTGGATGAGGTCGAAGTCGTCGAGACGGTGGACGTCATCACGGTGACCGAGTCCGTGGAGGTAGCTCCAGCGTCAGCAGTGGACCCGGCGCCGACCGCACCGACCCCACCGGTGGTGACCACCACTCGTCGTCGTCGTTCGGCGCGCCGGGCGACCTCGGCACCCGCCGCCGCAGCTCCGGAGGTTGCGGAGGTCACGCAGGCGCCGGCCGCACCGGTGACCACTGCCGCGGCCCAGGTCACCGCACCGCCGGTCGAGGTGACGCGGACCCCGCGTCGCCGGGCTCGTGGACGGCGTGCGGGCGCACCGTCACCGGAAACGGCAGTGACGGACACCCCAAGTGCGTAACGGCGCGCCGGGTTTGACCTGCTGCGGCCGCCTGCCGTAACCTTGGCAGGTCGCCTTCTGCAGGTTGGCGCGTTCTAGCGCGCCGAAGTAGAAGGATTCTCCGGATAACGCTGGAGACGTAAGAACACTGATGTACGCCGGGTGCAGAGACCGCTGCGCCGCGGCCCGATGAGCGAGTAAAGAGGACGGCTGGAATGGCAACGTACGCCATCGTCAAGACCGGCGGTAAGCAGTACAAGGTCGCTGAGGGCGACACCGTGAAGGTCGAGAAGATCGAGGTTGAGCCGGGCGGCTCCGTGGAACTGCCGGTGGCGCTCGTCGTCGACGGCGCGAAGCTGACCACCGACGCCGACGCGCTGGCCAAGATCTCGGTCAACGCTGAGGTGGTCGAGCACGTCAAGGGCCCCAAGATTCGGATTCACAAGTTCAAGAACAAGACCGGCTACCACAAGCGCCAGGGTCACCGTCAGCGTCTGACGGTCCTGAAGGTCACCGGTATCAAGTAAGCCTGGAAGAGGAGACTGACATGGCACATAAGAAGGGTGCATCCAGCTCGCGCAACGGTCGCGACTCAAATGCCCAGCGACTCGGCGTGAAGCGTTTCGGTGGCCAGGTGGTCAGCGCCGGTGAGATCCTGGTCCGTCAGCGCGGCACCAAGTTCCACCCCGGTGTGGGCGTGGGCCGCGGTGGCGACGACACACTGTTCGCCCTGGAAGCCGGCGCCGTCGCGTTCGGTACCAAGCGCGGACGTAAGACCGTGAATATCGTCCCGGAAGCGGCCTCGGTCTGACCCGGACGTAAGACAAAGCTCGAAGCCGACAGGGCGGGTCAGGGTGTCACTCTGACCCGCCCTGCGGCATTTCTCACTCAGAATTCAGGAGGCGGCCGTCATGTCGAGGTTTATCGACCGGGTCACCATCGATGCGGTGGCTGGCAACGGTGGCCACGGCTGCTCCTCAGTGCACCGCGAGAAATTCAAGCCGCTCGGTGGGCCCGACGGTGGCAACGGCGGGGATGGCGGGGATGTGATTCTCGTGGTCAATCCGCAGGTACACACCCTGCTTGACTTTCATTTCCGCCCGCACGCTAAAGCCGGGAATGGTAAGCCCGGTGCGGGCGCCAACCGCAGTGGGGCCAATGGCGAATCGCTGATCCTGAACGTGCCCGACGGGACCGTGGTGCTCGACACCGACGGTAATCTGTTGGCCGACCTGGTCGGCGAGGGCACCGAGTTCGTCGTCAGTGCCGGTGGCCGCGGTGGTCTCGGCAATGCGTCGCTGGCGTCCCGGGCCCGCAAGGCTCCCGGCTTCGCGTTGCTCGGCGAGCCGGGCGAAGAACGCGCACTGGTGCTGGAACTGAAGTCGGTGGCCGATGTCGGACTGGTCGGCTTCCCTTCGGCCGGTAAATCGTCACTGGTCTCGGTGCTCTCGGCAGCCAAGCCGAAAATCGCCGACTACCCGTTCACCACCCTCGCGCCGAACCTGGGTGTGGTGACCGCCGGCGACGGAACTTTCACCATCGCCGACGTGCCTGGACTGATTCCGGGGGCCTCGCAGGGGCGCGGTTTGGGGCTGGATTTTCTGCGTCATTTGGAGCGGTGCGCGGTGCTGGCGCATGTCGTCGATTGCGCGACCCTGGAGCCAGGACGCGATCCGATCTCCGATATCGATGCCCTCGAAGCCGAGCTGGCTGCTTATCAGCCGGTGCTCGCGCAGGACCAGTTGCTCGGTGACCTCGCGGCCCGTCCGCGCATCGTGGTGTTGAACAAGACTGACATCCCCGAGGCCGATGAACTTGCCGACCTGGTGGAGCCGGAGATCGCCGCCCGCGGCTGGCCGGTGTTCCGCGTCTCGGCCGTCGCACACAAAGGACTGGGCGAACTGAAGTTCGCCTTGGCGAAGGAAGTTGCCGACTACCGCCGCAACCACGAGAAGCCGGTCGTTCGCCGCGCAGTGATTCGGCCCAAGGCGGTCGACCGCCAAGAGTTCAGCGTCGTCGACGATCCGGCGAACCCCGGTGGATTTATCGTCCGCGGTGAGCGCCCCGAGCGGTGGATTCGGCAGACGCAGTTCGATAACGATGAGGCCGTGGGTTACCTCGCTGATCGTCTCAACCGGCTGGGCGTGGAAGACACGCTGGTCAAGCGTGGCGCGCAGCCCGGCTGCGCGGTGACCATCGCCGGTGTCACCTTCGACTGGGAGCCGAGCGTTCCGATCGCCGAGAACGTCCCGCTCACTGGCCGCGGCACCGATATCCGGTTGGAGCGCAACGACCGCGCCGGTGCTGCCGACCGTAAGACTGCGCGCAAGTTGCGGCGCCAACGACCTGACGAAGCGGGCGAGGAGAGCTTGGGCTGGAACGACGGTACGGTCGTCGCCGGGGAGGCGGACCTCGACAATGAGTGAGGTGCGCTCGGCGATCGCCCGGGCGCGCACGATCGTCGTCAAGATCGGCTCGTCGGCGGTCACCGACGTCGAGACCGGTATTGCCCATGCTCGATTGGATGCGCTCGTCGACGCGTTAGAGGCGCGGATGCGGGCCGGTAGCGATGTGGTTGTGGTGTCGTCCGGTGCCGTCGGGGCGGGCCTTGCGCCACTGCGTTTACGTAAGCGCCCATCGGATTTGGCTACCAAACAAGCCGCGGCCAGCGTCGGACAGCTGAAACTCGCGCAGGCCTGGGATGCGTCGTTCGCCCGTTACGGCCGGACCGTCGGTCAGGTGCTGCTCACGGCCGACGATGTATCCAACCGTGCGCACCATGCCAACGCGCAACGCACCTTGGCCAAGCTCCGGGCGCTGCACGCCGTGGCCGTCGTCAATGAAAACGACACCGTAGCCACCAACGAACTCCGGTTCGGGGACAACGATCGTCTCGGCGCCTTGGTTGCCCACCTGACTGCGGCCGATGCGCTGCTCCTGCTGTCTGATGTCGACGGCTTGTACACGGGAGATCCGCGCAAACCTGGACCGGACGGGCAGCCCGCGCGGTTGGTTCCCGAGGTGGCCGGTTCCGCGGACCTCGACGGGGTGATCGCCGGCACCGGGGGAGCGCTGGGCACCGGCGGGATGGCGTCGAAGTTGTCGGCGGCGCGGCTCGCGGCCGACTCTGGTGTGCCGGTCCTGCTGGCCTCGGCGGCGCACGCCGACCGGGCCCTGGCCGACGCGAGTGTGGGCACCGTCTTTGCTGCACGGGAACACCGAATGTCGGCCCGGAAGTTCTGGATGCGCCACGCCGCCGAAGCCTTGGGGACGATCTCGCTGGACGCTGGCGCTGCCGAGGCCGTGGTGGGCCGCCGCCGTTCGCTGCTCGCTCCCGGGATCACCGCGGTGAGTGGCGGATTTTCCAGCGGCGACGTCGTCGAACTGCTCGCTCCCGATGGGTCGGTGTGCGCACGCGGCGTGTCGTCGTACGACGCCGAGGATATCGCCGCCGTGCTCGGCCGCTCCAGTGCGGAGCTGCCGCCGGACTTCACCCGTCCGGTGATCCACGCCGACGATCTCGTCCGCACCTGAAGGTTTCGTCGGCCGGTGGCTAGTCTGTAACCTATGGCCGATCTTCTGCTGAATCCTTCCACCGTCGACTACGGGCACTTCGATCCGGAGACTCGCCGACTATTGCGCGCCACCATCGACTTCTTCGAGGGCTACGGCAAGGACCGACTGCTCGACGCGGACTTGACCGGCGCATGGGTGGCTGACTTCCTGGAGTTCCAGAAGCGGGAACGGCTGTTCGCCACTTTCCTGACGCCGGCCGCCTACGCCGACGGCGATCCGAACCGGCGCTGGGATGCTGCGCGCAACGCCGCCCTCAGTGAGATCTTCGGCTTCTTCGGGCTGTCCTACTGGTATGCCGAGCAGGTGACTATCCTCGGCCTCGGCCCGATCTGGATGTCGGGCAACGAGGTCGCCAAACAGAAGGCGGCTCGGCAGCTGCTTGACGGTGAAGTGATGGCCTTCGGGCTGTCCGAGCGCGAGCACGGCGCCGACGTGTACAGCACCGACATGATTCTGACGCCCAACGACGACGGCGGATTCTCGGCGTCAGGGACCAAGTACTACATCGGTAACGGCAACGTCGCCGGCATGGTCTCGGTGTTCGGCCGCCGCAGCGACATCGAGGGCCCCGAAGGCTATGTCTTCTTCGTCGCCGACAGCCGCCACCGCGACTACCGGCTGATCGACAACGTGGTGCACGGGCAGATGTTTGTCTCGACGTTCGCGCTCGATGAGTATCGGGTCGGCGCCGACGACATCCTGCACACTGGTCCGGAGGCGTTCGCTGCCGCACTGAACACGGTCAACGTGGGTAAGTTCAACCTGTGCCACGGCTCGGTCGGGATGTGCGAGCACTCGCTCTACGAGGCGATCACGCACTCGAACAACCGGATCCTGTACGGCAACCCGGTCACCAACTTCTCTCATGTGCAAGGCA
>NZ_JBAQWU010000008.1:0-9463 GCF_049299075.1 Gordonia sp. (in: high G+C Gram-positive bacteria) | reverse complement strand
AATTCACGCAGATCAGTCACCGCACCGGCGGCCACCTCCCACGCGTGGCGGCCGTCGGGTAGCGCGACATGCGAGCCGGGCACCGAGGTGAGACCGGAGCCGCTGCTGACGGCGGCGGTCAGCCAGTACCGCTTGCGGTCAAAGCTGGTGCGCGGCACATTCCCGTACGGCAAATCCTGACCGGTGCCAAACAGCGCGCCAACGTCGAGCGGGTGTCCATGAACCCAGAGCTTCATCAGCGCGGTCAGCAGACCGGCTGACTCGTCTTCCTTACGGCGCAGCGTCTCAATCAGCTCGGCGTTGGGCACACCCGCGCCGAACGTCGTCGCGGCGACCGAGATCAGCACGGCCGGATTCGGCGCCAGCTCGACAAACGTACGATGGCCGTTCTCAACGGCTTTGGCGATCGCCTGGGCGAACCACACGCTGTGCCGCAGGCCCTTCGTGAAGTATTCGATCGTGTGCACCGGATCGGTACCCGGGCGGTAGAAGGTTTCCCGGTCGACCGAGCTGTAGAAGCCAACGGTCGGCCGCTGCGCGGCAATTCCGGTCAACTCGTAAGCGAGTTCTCCGAGCAACGGATCCATCTGCGAGGTGTGGCTGGCACCCTTGGTCGCCAGCTTGCGCGCCAGCTTTCCCTCGGCTTCGGCATGCGCCACGATCGCGTCGACCTGCGGCTCGGGACCGCCGATAACAGTGTGCGTCGGCGCCGCGTACACACAGATCTCGAGATCTGGGTAGTCGACCAACACGTCGTTGATCTCCTCGGCGCTGTACTCGACCAGGGCCATCAGCCGAATATCATCGCCGACCAGCATCGACTCGCCTTCACCCATCAGCCGCGAACGCTGACAGATGACCCGGGTAGCGTCCGCCAGCGACAGACCGCCGCTGATGTACGCGGCCGAGGCCTCACCCATGGAATGCGGCACCAGAACGCCCGGTTCGGCACCGAAATGCGCCATGGTATCGGCGAGCGCCACCTGGATCGAATAGATGCCGACCTGGCTGGTCTCGATGCGGTAAGTCTGGGCGTCGTCGAGAAACAACTCGACGATCGAGTAACCGAGCTCGTTCTGAACGAGGGCGTCCACCCGGTCGAGGTACTTCGCGAAGACCGGATTCTCCAGATAGAGCTGCTTGCCCATCTTGCGGTGCTGCGAGCCGAAGCCAGACAGCAGCCAGACCGCCGAAGCCGCATCCGGCGAGTCTGCGGTAAAGACGAACGGCACCGTCTTGCCCACGGCCACCGCCTGCGCGCCCTTAAGCGCATCGTCCCAGGTGCGGGCCATGATCACCGAGCGGGTACGGCCGTGGTTGCGGCGTGCCAGAGTGCGGCCGATCTCGACCAGCGGGGTCGAGCGGCCCTCTTCGGTCTCCAACCATTGCGCCAGTTGCGCGGCCGTCTTCTTCCGGCGCGACGGCAAAAAGCCGGAGATCACCAGTGGCACCACGGCGCCCTCGGCCGCGGCCGGGGCGAAGCCGGCGGCCGGATCGGCCTCGACGTGCGCGGCAACGACCTCCGGCTTCTTCGCCTGCGCGGCCAGCACGGCACGTTCGACTTCGGTCAGGAATTCGTCGTCGTCGTCGACTGGCGCTTCGACCAGGTCAGCGGGCAGGGACGAGCCGTCAGTCGGCTCAACGGGCGGCGCTGCGGACAAGTCGGTCGGGAGCACTTCGCGCACGACGATATGCGCGTTGGTGCCGCCGAAGCCGAAGCCGGAGAGGCCGGCGATAGCGTGCCCGGAGTAGCGCGGCCAGTCGGTGACTTGATCGGTCAACTTGAGGTTGGTGGCCTCGAACTGGATGTACGGGTTGGGGCCGACGTAGTTCAACGACGCCGGGATCCGGTCGTGCTGCAACGACAGCACCACTTTGGCCAGCGCGCCCGCACCGGCCGCCGCCTCCATATGGCCGTAATTGGTTTTGGCCGAACCAAGCAGCGCCGGAGCGTCCGGGATGCGTCCGCGACCGACGACGCGGCCAAGCGCATCGGCCTCGATCGGGTCGCCAAGCACCGTGCCGGTGCCATGCGCCTCAACGTAGTCGACGGTGCGCGGATCGATGGCCGCGTCGCGGTAGGCGTCGCGGAGCACGGCGACCTGAGCCTCCGGGTTCGGCGCAAAAATGCCGTTGGAGCGTCCGTCGGAGTTCACCGCGCTGCCCGCGATCACCGCGAGCACCTGGTCGCCGTCGGCACGCGCGTCGGCGAGTCGCTTCAACACGAAAACGCCACCGCCCTCGGCGCGAATCATGCCGTCTGCGTCGGACGAGAAGGCCTTGATCCGGCCGTTCTTGGCCTGTGCGCCGATGCTGTCGAAACCGAGCGTGACGGCCGGGGTGATGATCATGTTGACGCCACCGGCCACGGCGACGTTGGTCTCCCCGGACCGTAGGCTGCGCACCGCCTGATGCACGGCGACCAGCGACGACGAGCAGGCAGTGTCGATGGCGACGGACGGTCCGCGGAAGTCGTAGTAGTAGGAGATCCGGTTGGCCACGATCGACGTCGCGGTCCCGGTCAGCGCATAGGCCGCGGTCTCGGAGGCGCCTTCGCCCAAACCGAGAGTGGCGAGCATCTGATAGTCGTTGGTCGAGGTGCCCATGAAGACACCGACCGGCTCGCCCCGCAGGTCACTAGCTGGCAGATGCGCATTCTCCAGCGCCTCCCAGGTCAACTCCAGCGCCAGCCGCTGCTGCGGGTCAACCATCTCGACCTCGCGCGGACTCATCTGAAAGAAGTCGGCGTCGAAGCCCGCGACGTCGTCGAGGTAGCCACCCTGCACGTTGGCGTCCGCGATCAGCGCGGCCAGGCGCGGATCGGCGGTGAACTCGGTCCAGCGCCCTTCCGGCAGATCAGTAATGCCGTCGACGCCGTCGATCAGGGCCTGCCACGTCGACTCGGGCGTGGACCCGGCCTTGGGGAAGCGGGTGGCCAGACCGATGATGGCGATGTCGTCGTCGGCGGCGCGCTCCCGCTCCCAGTAACGATCGGCGTCAACGTCGAGACCCTCGTCCGGATCGCCCTCGATAATGCGTTTGGCAAGCATGGCGATGGTCGGGTGGTTGTAGGCCGCCGTAGCGGTGAGGATCACCCCGGTGCGGTCCTCGACGTCGGCGGCCAGAGCCACCGCATCGCGCGAGGAGAGACCGAACTCTTCCATCGGCCGATCGTCGGAGATCGCGTCGATCGCCATACCGGTGGTGGTGGACACCCACTGGCGCAGCCAGGCGCGGAGTTCCTCGACGGATAAACCGCCAGCGGTCTCGCCGTCGGTCTCGGTCGATGGAGTGTTCTCAGAGTCAGACATCGTCTACAGCCTATTCAAGTGTCGGTAAGTACGCGTCCAGCCCGGCATGTCGATGACATACCGGGCTGTCGGCGCGAAGTGAACGATGATGCGGAACCTACTCGTCGACCGCATCCGGGAAGGCGGTCTGCTGGTAACCGCCGCGCAGGGTGCCGTCGACGTACGCGGCTTTGGTCGCCCGACGAGCGATCTTGCCGCTGGAAGTACGCGGAATGGAGCCGGCCGGAACCAGCAACAGATCGCGCACCATGACACCGTGGCGTCCGGCGATCGCGGCGCGCACAGCGTCGGCGATCTCCTGCGGGTCGACCTTTCGGCCCGGCCCACGCTCGGCGATAATCACCAGCTGCTCGGACGCATCGTGGGGATCGGCGGTAAGTCCGGAGAAACCGCCGGTAAAGACTTCCGCGGGGAGTTGATTCGCCGGCACGGCGAAGGCCGCCACAAAACCCGGCCGCAGGCCGCTGCTGGCCTCCTGCGCGCTGAACTCGAGGTCCTGCGGGTAGTGGTTGCGGCCGTCGACGATCACCAGGTCCTTGACGCGACCGGTGATGTACAGCTCGCCACCGTAGATGACACCGAAATCGCCGGTGCGCATCCACTGGGCACCGGCAGGGGTCCCGGCGGAGTGACTGCCCTCGGCAAGCGGATGGTCGAGGGTGTTGTGGAAGGTCTCTTCGGTCTCTTCGGGCTTATTCCAGTAGCCCTTGCCGATATTGAGTCCGTGCAGCCAGATCTCCCCGACCTGTCCGTCAGGCATCTCGGTGGACGTGTCCGCGTCGACGATCACCGCCCACTGGCTGAGTGCGACCTGACCGCACGCGACCTGGGCGATCGCGTTCTCGGCGCCCTCGTCGACCGGAACGAAACGCCCCGCATTGAGCTCTTCCCGGTCGACGTAGGTGATCAGCGCCTCGTTGTCACGCTGCGTCGCCGACACGAACAGGGTGGCCTCAGCCATTCCGTAGCACGGCTTGATCGCCTTGGGCGAGAGTCCGTAAGGCGCAAAGGCCTCGTTGAATTTGCGCATCGAGCTGACGGTGACCGGCTCGGAGCCGTTGATCAGACCGATGACATTCGAGAGGTCGAGTTCTTCACCGTCCTGCGGCAGACCGCGGACTGCGGCGTGCTCGTAGGCAAAGTTGGGGGCGGCGGCGTAGGTCGGCGCGTTGTCGTCCGCCGCAGCCAACTCCTTGATCCACCGGCCCGGGCGCCGCACGAAGGCGGCCGGGCTCATGATGGTGATGTACTTTCCGCCCAGGGCCGGAAGGATCACCGTCAGCAAACCCATGTCGTGGAACATCGGCAGCCAGGTGACACCGCGCGAGTTGCGGTCGATCTCGATGCAGTCGTAGATCTGCAGGCAGTTGGCGGCGACCGCCTCGTAGGTGATCTCGACGCCAGCCGGGACGCGGGTGGACCCCGAGGTGTATTGCAGGTAGGCGACGGTGTCGCGGTTGTGGTCTTGTCCGGCCACCGGGGCGACCCAGGTGGACCCGACCGAGTCCGGGACGGCGTCGACGGCGATCACACGCGGACGATCCTTGGCCGGCCGGTCGGCAAAGAAGTCGCGGACGGCTTCGGCCGACTTGGTCGAGGTGAGGATGGCGGTCGGCTGGCAGTCGGCGAGCACGGCGGTGAGCCGGTCGGTGTGGCCCGGTTCGTCCGGGCTGAACAGCGGTACGGCGACGTTGCTCGCGTACAGGGCAGCGAAGAAGCCGATCACGTACTCCAGCGACTGGGGTGCGAGAATGGCGACGCGGTCGCCGGGTTGCGTAACCTGCTGCAGGCGCGCGGCTACCGCACGCAGGCGTTTGCCGAACTGCGCCCAGGTCAGATCCTGCGGCTCGCCGTCGCGCTCGCGGCTGTAGTCGATGAACCGGTACGCCAGCGTGTCGGCTTCGTCCCGGACATTCCGTTCGACGTAGTCGACAAGGGTGGCATCCTCGGTGAACCGAAGATTCCCCGACTCATCGAGAAACTGCTCGAACTCGGTATTCAGCATGTCCAAACTCCCTGCCGCGGTATGCGGCCTCTACTCGTCCCACTCTTCGTGGCGCCGGTGACCAGCCCCCGCAAGTCACCGCGCCCTGTCCGTGCCCCGCCCTCCAACAGTCCCTGCCGGTCCGGAGCACACAAAACCGTGTTGATTCTACTCCCCCCTCAATAACGGGATCACCGGTGCGAATACATCCATTTGCATCGGGAAGATTCCGACGTAGCTCATCGAGGTCTCGCGGCGCACGCGACGCAGTTGTTCGGCGATCTCCTGGTAGGTCCCAAAGGCCAGATATGGGGAGGCGAGCAGATCGTCGACGGTCAGCTCAACATCCCGCGCCACATTCGGCGGATAGCCGTCTGCCAGGGCTTTCAACGCCATCTCAGCGGTCCCGACGCGGTCCTCGGTAACGACGATGCTGGCGATCGTCCAGTTCAGCTCAATCTCGTCGAAACGCTCGCCCGCGGCCTGCCGGACGCGGTCGACGCGCTCGCAGGTGCGCTCGAACGTCATATCTGACAGCCGGAGCCGCCCGTCCGGTGTGGTGCGCGTGGCGATCGAGATGATGTCGGCATGCTTGGCGGCCAGCGCCAGTATGCGGGGCCCCCCGCCGCCGACGGCGATTGGTGGCCGCGGACCCTGTCGGGGCCGTGGGCTGCCTTCCAGTCCGTGAACCGTGTAAAACTCACCGTCGAAGTCGACAGACTGCCCCCGCAGGAGGCCGTCGAGGATGGTCAACGCTTCGTCGAGCCGCCGGACCCGCTCGCCCGGCGTACCGAAGTCCAGACCCGCCGCGTCGTACTCCGCCTTCAGCCAGCCAGCACCGAGGCCCAGCTCAAGCCGACCACCGGACAGGACGTCGATCGTGGTGGCTTCCTTGGCCAGAACGGCCGGGTGCCGGAATCCGTTGGCGAGCACGGACGTGGCCAGCCGGATACTGCTGGTCGCCTGCGACAGGGCACCGAGCGCCGCGAAGGGACCGACCTGATTGCCCAGATGGTCGGGAATCGCGAAGGTGTCGTAGCCGTAATCCTCGGCGGTCTGGGCCAGCCGAACGAAGCGCCGCGCGCCGCCCTCATGCTTGTTGCCTTCGCCGCTCGCACCGAACCGGAATTTCCGCAGCCCGTCGGCGGTGTGGGAGAGGCTACCTGCGGTCAACGACGGCCCTCCTCGCGCATACCAGTCCAGCCGGGATCTTGATTAGGTCACGAAAAGGTTAACGCAGCAGGTGAGCGGACCCAAATACGATCAGCTGTGTTTCGGCTGCGGCGCGTCCTTAATCAACCGCGAGGACCACGCATAGAGCCATTGCGTAGCGGTCGCGCCGCCCATCGACCAATACTTGTCGGTGGCGTACATGGCATGTACCGGATTAGCCGCGGCGCCAGCCAGATTGTTCAACGCGGCAATCGGATTGGTCACCTGCGGCGCATCGCAAATCAGGTCGCCGCCCGCACAGACCGAGTAGACGCGGTCGGTCAGACTTCCGAAGCCACCCGAGCGTGAACCCGTCATCTCGATGCCGGGCACCAGTCCGCCAAAGGCGGCCAGCGCGATTTCGGCCCCGTGTCCGGACGGACTGGGTCCGACATCCTGCTGCTGGCCGGATTCGCGGCGGCCGTCGGCGATCAGGCCGACCCCCAGAATGAGGTCCTGGTCGGCAGCCGGAATGGGTCCGCGATCGTTGCCGATATCGCTGGCGACGTCACCGGCGATCACCGCGCCTTGCGAGAAGCCCATCAAGATGTAAGTGGTCAGCGGACAGTGGTCATGCGTCTTCGTCAACTTCGCGACGGTACGCCGCTTGCCCTGGGCCCGCGAGACGTTGTAGTCCTGCTGCCTATCGCCGAGGACGGTGGGATTCCGGAACTGCGCCACGTAGGGCACGGTGTAGACCTCGGCGCGCTGCGTCGGGAAGTTCTGCTGCAAGGTACGGGTGACGCGCAGCAACAAAGCGTTCCGATTGGCGGTCGGGTTGTACGGGTCGTCGTTCGCACCCGATTCCCAGGTTCCAGGGATCGAGACGACGAGCACATCGGGGCAGTCGGCAGGTTGGGAGTCGGCGCGCGGCGTCGTCGGCGGCGTCGTCGCCCCGGGCGGAACGGGGGGCGACGGCCGCAGCAGCCCGATGACCAAAATGATCACGAGGACAAGGGCGGCGAACGCCAGGACACCCACGCCGAACACCAGCTTGCGCCAGTGTCGTTTCATCGGTGACCCCTCAGATCTGCCCGTGCGTCAGCAAAGGTTCTTCTCGGCAGCAGAGATGAGCTTGTCGGCTTTGGCGCCAGCCTCCTGATCGCTCTGCGTCGTCGGGCCGATACCGGCGCGGATGTACACCTTGATCACGGTCGGGTCGGTGTTCTTACCCTTTTCGCGGCAGACGTAGTGACCCCAGGCCAGCGCGATCGTGTTGTCGTCATCGCCCATAAACGTCACATTGTCGCGCTTCAGCGCGGCCACGTAACTCTTCTCCTTCGCCGACAGCGTGCGCCCATTCGCCTGACCGCTGTCCGGTTCACCATTACCGTTGCCGGTATTGGTCGCCGCCGAACTCGGCTTGGTGGCCGGCAGTTCGGTAGTGGCCTTGGAGGCGGCCGCCTCGGCACTACTGGAGGCGGCGGCCCCGTCGGACGGGCCAGCTGGCACCGACGAGTCCGCCCGCGCGGACGAGTGGCCGGACATGGTCGCGATGGTCGCGTCCTGGGTCAGCGGCGCGGTGGCGGTCGACGAGTCGCCGCACGCGGTGGCCCCGAAGGCTGCAGCGACCAGAGCGGCGCACACAAGGAGGCCGCGCGTGTTCTTGCCTGTCATGCCTTGAGGCTACCTTCCGTTTTCGGCGACTCCGCGCTTCGCAAGGTAATTACCTGCGTAAACACGGCAAATACTCAGCCGATTATCAATATGCGAGCGGGGCGGCCGTCCCGGTCAGGGGCCCTCGACCCGGGCGCCCCGGCTCGGGCTCCAGGTGATCTTGCCGCGCTCGAAGGTCTGAACTCTGCCCTTACCGTCCCGGGTGGGCACCTCGTCGCTGGTCGGCAGACCCAGCCGGGCGAAGCTCGACACGTAGGCGCCGCCGATCGCACCGGTGACCACCTTCGGACCCTTCGGTCCGGTAAACAGGCGACCGTTGCGGAAGTCCTGGGCAAAGCCGCCGGGGATTGCATATTGCGGAGTGAGGCAGCCACCCAGGCTGCGCACTTGCTTGGCCTTCTTGAAGGCCTCCCCGACCTTGCACGCGACGCGGTCGCCGGCCAGGCCAAGCGCACTGGCGGCCTGCGGCCACGCCTGCTTCATCTCAAACTCCCAGTATGGCCAGGTGTGCGTGCCGGACGCACGGTAGACCGCCTGCGCCGGAATACCGAGCTGATTGAGCTTGGTCGCAAACTGTTGGCTAGTGGTCCGCGCGAGAACCTCGAGTCCGACTCCCGAGTAGTTGGTTGCGAGCAGCGGAATGTCGCTGGGGTTGTCGTGCTGTCCGACGACGCCGTTGCCCGAGGAGATGTAGAGGCTGGTGCCGCGCAGTTGGTCGGCGAGCAGGTACGGGTCGTGCTCCGCCCATGCTCGATCGCTGGGCGGTCCGAACATCTTCATCGAGTCGTAGCCGCCGCCGTCGCGCAGCGCGAACTGGATCGCCTGCGGCATGCCGTACGAAGTCAGCTGCAAGATGCCCGAATACGATGCGGCGAATTTGTAGAACCCCGGGTTGCGGGCCGCCAGCATCATGGCGGCGCTGCCACCCATCGAAAGGCCCTGGATCCCGCGCACGTCGGTGGATCGCCACTGATTCTCCAGGAGCGGAGGGAGTTCGTGGATCAGGAATGTCTCCCACTGGTAATTCTTGCCCTTATCGGGCTCTTTCCAGTTGGTGTAGAAGCTGGATTCGCCACCGACGGGCAGAACAACGTTGACATTCTTGTCGCGGTAAAAGCCAGCGATGTCGGTGTTGAGGATCCAGCCGCTCTGATCCTCCTGGGCACGCAAGCCGTCGAGGGTGTACAGCTGCGGGAACTTGGCCTTCTCGTCGAACCACCAGTCACGGGCCAGGAGCAGCTGCACCTGGATCTCCCGCTTCATCGCCGGGGAGAACACCCACAGCGCCACGCGCTGCGAGTCATACCAGAAGGTTTTGGTGACCCGCGCCGGCTCAACC
>NZ_JBAQWU010000007.1:0-2868 GCF_049299075.1 Gordonia sp. (in: high G+C Gram-positive bacteria) | reverse complement strand
TCGCCCGCAGTAGCGTGGTCTTGCCCGAACCGTTCGGACCGAGGACGGCGATGAACTCGCCGGGGTCAATGTCCAGATCGAGGTGGCGCCACAGGACGCGGTCGCCGATGGCGAGGCTGGCGTCGGTGAAGGAGATGGGTGGGGTCACGAGAGCTTCCACGTCAGGAGTTGAGGGCTTGTTCTAACTGCCCGATCTGACCGGACTGCCAGTCGAGGTAGCTGGTGACGCCTTCGGGTAGCGACTCGGTGAGTTCGACGACCGGGACCGATGAACGCCGGGCGATCTGCAGCACCGTGAGCGTAGCCGGGTCCACTGCCTGCGTGTTGTAGATCAGCGCCTTGATCACCTGATTCGTCAGCAGATCGGTGAACGTGGCGACGTCGGCGGCCGACGGTGACTGTCCGTTCTCCACCGCTGCGGCGAAGGCAGCGGGTGCGACGTCGACGAGGCCCGCCTCGGTCAGCAGGAAGGCCGACAGTGGTTCGGTGGAGCCGACTTTGGTGCCGTTGTGCGCCGCCTTGATCGCCGCCAAGCGGGCGCGCAGATCGGCGATGCCGCTGGTGAACTGGTCGGCGTTGGCTCGGTAGTAGTCGGCGTGTGCGGGGGCGACTTGCGATAGCGCCGCGGCCACCCGATCGGCGACCTGCGCCACCGCGGCCAAATCATAGAAGACGTGCTCGTTGGCGCCATCGTCGTGGCTGTGGTCGTCGCTGTGGTTGTGATCGCTGTGATTGTGACCGGCGTGGTCGGCGGCTGCGTCGTCGCCAAGCGCGATGGCAGTGGCGTTCACTGTGAGCGCGGTGGAATCTGCGGCCGCGGTCTCCACGTAGGCGTCGTAGTGTCCGCCGTTGAAGACCAGCACGTCGGCGTCTTGGATCTTGGCGGTGTCGGCCATGGATGGCTCGAACTCATGCGGGTCGGCGCCGGGGGTGTTGAACAGGGCGGTCACTTCGGCGTGTGCGCCGCCGACGGCGCTGGCGACCGAGCCCCAGACATCGGTGGAGGCGACGACTTGCGGGTGGTCGTTCTGTGGGGGGCCGCTGTCGTCGGCGCTGGTGCACGCCGCGGCGGCGAAACCGGTGACGGCGACCAGTGCGGCCGCGGCGAAGCGGCGCAGAGAGGGAGACATGGGGGACCCTTCGCGGTAATGACAATCGTTACCGACAGAGTTTACGGACGCGTCCCTCCCGGTACTAATGGTCAGCGGTGCATAGATCAGCCGGGGAAGAAGGGAACGTAGGTGGGTCGGCGCACGTAGTTCCCGGCCGCCCAGGTGATACCGCCCGGGTCGACAGCAAAGTTGCCGAAGCGGGCCAGCAATTCCGTCAGCGTCACCGTCGCCTGCATGCGGGCGGCGGCCGCACCCAGGCAGTGATGGTGCCCGTGGCTGAAGGTCAGCAGATTCCGGGGCCGTCGGGTGATGTCCAGCCGCTCGGCGTCCGGCCCGTACTCGTCGGTGTCGCGGTTGGCCGAGGCGTAGCAGAGCAATACCTTCTTGCCTGCTGGGATGGTCACCGGGCCGCGCGGGGTCTCGGCGTAGGTCACCGCGCGGGTGGTGGTCCGGGCCAGACCTTGCACCGGACAGGTCAGTCGGAGTAACTCCTCGACGGCCTCGGGGATCAATCCCGGGTCGTCGGCCAGCGCGCGACGTTGCTTCGGCGCGGCAGCGAGCAACGCCAGTCCGCCGCCAAGTAGGCCGGTGGTCGTATCGTTGCCGCCGGCCACCATGGTGAACGTGAACGCGAGGACGGCGAGCAGATCGTCGTCGGCCACCCCGGCCGAGACCAACTGCGAGACAGTGTCCTCGCCCGGATGGCTCCGGCGATAGTTCACCAGATCGGCGAAGTATCCGGCCATCTCGGCGGTGGCGGCCGCGGCCGTGGTCGCCGCGGCGCCCAGTCCGCCCGCCGACGTGGCTCCGACGATCGCCTCGGTCCATGCGTCGAAGTTGGCCCTATCGGACTCGGGGACACCGAGATAGTGCGCGACGACCATCGACGGCAGCGGTTTGAGTAGGCGGTCGACAATATCGGCAGGGTCGCCGGCCGGGGTCGCCGCGAGCTCGTCCAGCCGGGCCGTCACGAACGCCTGCACCTGCGGTTGCACCGCAGCCACCTGACGCGGAGTGAAGCCGCGGGCCACTAGGCGCCGGAAGGCGGTGTGCGCCGGCGGATCCTGCATCACCAGCGGCGGATGGTCGGCCATGCCGATGGCTTCAAGTTCCCCATAGGTGACGGTGAGCCCCTGCGCGGAAGAAAAAGTAGCCGCATCGGAGGCCGCCGCGAGCACGTCGGCGTGTCGGCTGAGCACCCAGTAGTCGCCGTCGGCGACGTAGTGGACGGGATCGTGGCGGCGCAGTTCCGCATACATGGAGAACGGCTCGTCCCAGGTGGCTTCGCTGCGCAAGACGAAAGCGGCTCGGGCCTGGCGGGAAAGGGGCATCTCCTCATGCTGGCGCAGGTACCGCACGGCGGTGGTGCATTCGCCGATCCGGGCGATCGTCCGGCCCCGGACGCGAAGCATGAAGAACATCGGTTCGGCAGTCTGCACGGTTCTGGCAACCCGGTGCCTGCGGCGTCTGCGCCGATCAGATTAGGCTGAGCCTATGACCGGTCTATGGAGGCCACGTCGGCTCGCGCTGATCTCAGTGCATACCTCGCCACTCGCCCAACCGGGCACCGGCGACGCTGGCGGGATGAACGTATACGTGTGGCAGACCGCGCAGCGGCTGGCGCGCCGGGGCATCGAGGTGGAGATCTTTACCCGGGCCACCTCGTCCGCCGACGACCCGGTAGTCCAGGCGGCGCCGGGAGTCCTCGTCCGGCATGTGGAAGCCGGACCGTTCGACGGACTGGACAAGCGTGATC
>NZ_JBAQWU010000006.1:0-7312 GCF_049299075.1 Gordonia sp. (in: high G+C Gram-positive bacteria) | reverse complement strand
CCTGCCTTGGCGTACACATGGACCGCGGCCGCGTTGAGGTTATCCACCAGCAGGTAAACCTTGTGCAGGTTCAGGGTCCGGAAGGCGTAGTCGAGCGCCGCGCGGGTGGCAAAGCCCGCATAGCCATTGCCCTGTGCGTCCGGGGCGACAATGATCTGGAACTCGCAGTGCCGGTGCCGCGGATGGATGTCGACTAACTCCACCAGCCCGCAGCGCCGACCGGCATCGTCGATCACGAACCGTCGTTCCGACTCGTCGTCGACCCGCTTGGTGAACTGCTCCTCCATCCGGGCCAACGAGTACGTCGGTTCGACGAACCAGTAGCGCGTCACCTCGGGATCGTTGAATAGTGCGTGCAGAAAAGGCAGATCGGCACGTTCCAGCGTGCGCAGGGTCGCGGTCATGAACCCAGCGTATCGTCAGGCCATGAGCGTCGTGGCCCGTGTTCTCATCTACTCCGACAACGCCGACACCCGCGCACAAGTGCGCCTCGCCCTGGGCACCCGGCTCGCGCCAGACGTACCCGAGTTGGAGTTCACCGAGGTGGCGACGGCCCCGACGGTGCTCAGCGAGTTCGAGGAGGGCCGGGTGGACCTTGCGCTCCTCGACGGTGAGGCCGCTCCGGTCGGCGGATTGGGGCTGGCGAAGCAACTGCGCGACGAAATCGACCCGTGCCCACCGCTGGTCGTATTAATCGCCCGGAGCGCAGATCGGTGGCTTGCCGACTGGTCGCGGGCCGATGCCAGCGCGACGGCACCGATCGATCCGATCGAGCTGGCGAACACAGTTCTCAACCTCCTTCGCGGACACGCACGGGTGCAATAGGGTGGGACCTGTGTCACACAAGTGACACAGGTCACTACCCAAAGTTGTTGCGGCACAGGAGGGCTGAGCGCCATGAACGCGTACGCACCGATCCTGGTTCTGGGCGGCGTCGCCCTGGCTTTCGCCGTCGTGTCGGTCGTCATCGCCTCGGCCATCGGGCCCAGTCGCCATAACCGTGCCAAACTCGAGGCCTACGAATGCGGGATCGAGCCATTACCGCCCACCGCCGGGCTCGTCCACCGGTTCCCGGTGAAGTATTACCTCACCGCCATGCTGTTCATTATTTTCGACATCGAGATCGTCTTTCTCTATCCGTGGGCGGTCGCCGCCGACCGCCTCGGCTGGTTCGGGATCATCGCGGTGGCCCTGTTCATCGTCAATGTCTCGGTCGCCTACGCCTACGAGTGGCGCCGCGGAGGTCTTCGATGGGATTAGAAGAGCAAGTGCCCAGCGGCTTCCTGCTGAGCACCGTCGAGCAACTCGCCGGCTACTTCCGTAAGGGCTCGCTGTGGCCGGCCACGTTTGGACTGGCCTGCTGCGCCATCGAGATGATGGCCACCACATCCGGACGCTACGACCTCGCCCGGTTCGGGATGGAGGCTTTCCGCGCGTCACCGCGGCAGGCCGATTTGATGATTGTCGCCGGCCGGGTCAGCCAGAAGATGGCGCCGGTGCTCCGGCAGATCTACGACCAGATGGCCGAGCCGAAGTGGGTACTCGCCATGGGCGTGTGCGCGTCGAGCGGCGGCATGTTCAACAACTATGCGATCGTCCAGGGCGTCGACCACGTGGTGCCCGTCGACATCTATCTGCCCGGCTGCCCACCCCGGCCGGAGATGTTGCTGCACGCAATCCTCACCCTGCACGACCAGATCGCCGCCGCACCCCTCGGTGTCCACCGAGCAGAAGCCGTTCGCACCGCCGAGCAGGCGGCCCTCGCCGCACCGACCACCCTCGAGCTCAAGGGTTTGCTGCGATGAGCGGCACGCCCCCCGACGACAACTTCGTCGCCCGCGGACTGTTCGGTCCGACCGGCACCGGCGACACGTCGGGATTCGGCGGACTCGCCTCGTCCATCGCCCTGCCCGGGGCGGCCGAACGGCCGTACGGCGGCTGGTTCGACGAGGTTGTCGACGACCTGATCGCAGGGCTCCGCGCCCGCAGCATCGAGCCGGACGCGGCGCTCGTCAGCGTCGTCGTCGATCGCGGCGAGCTGGCCCTGACGATCGCGCGCGAGCACCTGCTCACCGTCGCCGCCATCCTGCGCGACCAGCCGTCGCTACGCTTCGAGTTGTGCCTCGGCGTCAGCGGGGTGCACTACCCCGAGCAGACCGACCGCGAACTGCACGCGGTGATTCCGCTGCGCTCAATCACTCACAATCGGCTGCTGCGGCTGGAGACGACCGCGCCCGATTCCGACCCCCGCGTCCCCAGCCTTACCTCGGTGTATCCCACCAATGACTGGCATGAGCGGGAGACCTACGACTTCTTCGGGATCATCTTCGTCGGACATCCGTCGCTCACCCGCATCGAGATGCCCGACGATTGGGACGGCCATCCGCAACGCAAGGACTACCCCCTGGGCGGCATCGACATCGAATACAAGGGTGCCCGCGTCCCTCCCCCCGACCAGCGGCGGAGCTACCGATGAGCGGCCCCTTCGACAAGCTCAGGGAGCGGGAGCCTGCCAAAGAGCGGGAGCCGAGCAAGGAGCGGGAGACGGACACGGAGCGGGAGCCGAGCAAGGAGCGGGAGCCGAGCAAGGAGCGGGCATTCACCGTCGCCGGGCGCGACTGGGACGCGCTGATCGACGCGGTCAACACGCGTGCGTCGGCCGACGAACGCATCGTCGTGAACATGGGTCCGCAGCATCCGTCGACGCACGGGGTACTGCGCCTGATCCTGGAACTCGAAGGCGAGACGGTCACCGAAGCTCGGTGCGGCATCGGCTACCTCCACACCGGCATCGAGAAGAACCTGGAGTTCCGGAACTGGACACAGGGGGTGGCCTTCGTGACTCGGATGGACTACCTCGCGCCGTTCTTCAGCGAGACGGCGTACTGCCTCGGCGTCGAGAAACTCCTCGGCATCACCGAGGCAATCCCGGAGCGCGCCACCGTGATTCGCGTACTGCTGATGGAACTGAACCGGATCAGCTCACACCTGGTCGCACTGGCCACCGGAGGCATGGAACTCGGCGCGGTGACGCCGATGTTCCTCGGTTTCGGCGCCCGCGAGACGATTCTCGACCTCTTCGAGGAGATCACCGGGCTACGGATGAATCACGCGTTCATTCGGCCCGGCGGCCTCGCCGCCGATCTTCCCGAGGGCGCGATCGACAACATCGCCACAGTGCTCGACGAGTTGCCCGCCCAGATCGCCGACGTCGAGGCGCTGTTGACCGATAACTACATCTGGAAGGCGCGCACCCGCGGCGTCGGCTACCTCGACCTGACCGGCTGCATGGCTCTGGGCATCACCGGTCCGGTGCTGCGCTCCACCGGCCTTCCGCAGGATCTGCGCAAGTCCGCGCCCTACTGCGGCTACGAGAACTATCAGTTCGAGGTCATCACCGACACGGCCTGCGACTCCTACGGCCGCTATCTGATCCGGGTGCAGGAGATGTACCAGTCGATCGCCATCGCCCGGCAATGCCTGGACGCCCTGGAGCCCGGTCCGGTGATGGTGGCCGATGCGCAGATCGCCTGGCCAGCCGACCTGCAGGTGGGTCCGGACGGATTGGGTAACTCCCCGGCGCACATCGCCACAATCATGGGCGGCTCGATGGAGTCGCTCATCCACCACTTCAAACTAGTCACCGAAGGCTTCCGGGTACCGCCCGGCCAGTGCTATGTGGCCGTCGAGGCGCCGCGCGGTGAACTCGGCGTGCACATGGTCTCCGACGGCGGGACCCGTCCGTACCGCGTCCACTTCCGCGATCCGTCGTTCACCAACCTGCAGGCCGTGGCTGCGATGTGCGAGGGCGGCCTGGTGGCCGATGTGATCACCGCCGTCGCGAGCATCGATCCGGTGATGGGCGGTGTCGACCGGTGAGTGACCCTGTCTTTTTCAACACATCCCGGCCCAACCCGCCCGTCGAGTTCACTGGTGAGACACCATATCCCGCCGAGGTCGCCGCCGCACTGCAGGCCGACGCCGCACCGATTATCGCCCGCTACCCGCAGTCGCGGTCGGCACTGCTGCCGCTGCTGCATCTGGTGCAGGCCCAGGACGGCTACCTCACCCGCGCCGGGATAGAATTCTGCGCCGACGCCCTAGATCTCACCCCTGCGCAGGTCACTTCGGTGGCCACCTTCTATTCGATGTACCGTCGCGAACCGACCGGCGAGCACTTGGTCGGTGTCTGCACCACGACGCTGTGCGCGGTGCTCGGCGGTGACGCTATCCTCGCGCGGCTGTGCGACCACCTCGGCGTGGCGCCCGGTCAGACGACCGACGACGGCGCATTGACCCTGCAATCGGTCGAGTGCAACGCCGCCTGCGACTTCGGGCCCGTCGTGATGGTCAACTGGGAGTTCTTCGACGACCAGACGCCCGACACCGCGGCGGCACTGGCCGACGATCTGCGCGCAGGACGCCCGGTGCGGCCGACGCGCGGCGCCGAATCACTGTGCACCTTCCGCCAGGTCGAGCGACTCCTCGCCGGCGCTCCCGGGCTGGTTGAGCAAGCGCAGCGAGTCGAAACCACACCCGAACAAGGCGGCGAGCGATGACTACCCCCGTCCTCTCCCGCCACTGGTCCGAGGATCGGTCGTGGACACTGGAGAACTACCGGAGGCACGACGGCTACCAGGCCCTCGCGGCCGCTCTGAAACTCAGTCCGGGCGAGGTGATTGACCTGGTGAAGGCGTCCGGTTTACGCGGCCGGGGCGGCGCCGGTTTCCCGGTCGGTACCAAGTGGTCGTTCATCCCGAAGGATGGGACCGCCACTCCTCACTACCTGGTGGTCAACGCCGACGAATCCGAGCCTGGCACCTGCAAAGACATCCCGCTAATGCTGGCCACCCCGCACACCTTGATCGAGGGTATTGCGATCGCCGCCTATGCGATCGGCGCGCAACATGCGTTCATCTATGTCCGAGGTGAGGTGGCGTCGGTGATCCGGCGGCTGCGCACCGCCGTGGCCGAAGCCTATGACGCGGGGGTCCTCGGCCCAGGCGCACTCGGCCGAGGTCGGCGGCTTGACCTTGTCGTTCATGCCGGCGCCGGGGCGTATATCTGCGGCGAGGAGACCGCCCTGCTGGAGTCCTTGGAGGGCAAGCGCGGGCAGCCGCGCCTGCGGCCGCCGTTCCCAGCGGTCGCCGGTCTCTACGCCTGCCCGACCGTGATCAACAACGTGGAGTCGATCGCCAGCGTGCCCGCCATCGTGCTGGGCGGCGTGGACTGGTTCCGGTCCATGGGTACCGAACGCTCCCCCGGATTCACCCTTTACTCGCTGTCCGGGCACGTCACCCGGCCCGGTCAGTACGAGGCACCGCTGGGCATCACACTGCGCGAACTCCTGGAGCTCGCCGGCGGCATCCGCGCCGGGCACACGCTCAAGTTCTGGACCCCCGGCGGCTCCTCCACGCCGATCTTCACCGCCGAACACCTCGACATCCCGCTCGACTACGAGGGCGTCGCCGAAGCGGGATCGATGCTCGGCACCAAGGCACTCCAGATCTTTGACGAGACCGTCTGCGTGGTGCGCGCGGTGGCCCGGTGGACGGACTTCTACGCGCACGAGTCGTGCGGCAAGTGCACGCCGTGCCGCGAAGGCACCTACTGGCTCAAACAGCTGATGGCCCGCCTGGAATCCGGGGACGCCGACGCGTCCGATCTGGACACGCTGACCGAGATCACCGACAGTGTGGTCGGAAAATCGTTCTGCGCCCTCGGCGATGCCGCGGGCAGCCCGATCTACAGCTCCCTGAAGTACTTTCGCGATGAGTACCTCGCCCACTTCGCGCGCGACGGCCACCCCGGCGGCTGCCCGCTGGACCCGGCGAAAGCGACGGCTTTCGCCGATCGGGCGGAGTCGAAATCATGACCGAACTCGTCACCCTCACCATCGACGACGTCGAGGTCACCGTCCCGGCAGGCACCCTAGTGATCCGCGCCGCCGAGCAGATCGGCGTCGAGATTCCGCGGTTCTGCGACCACCCGCTGCTGCCGCCGGCCGGCGCTTGCCGCCAGTGCCTGGTCCAGATCGAGGGGCAACGCAAACCGATGGCCTCGTGCACCATCCCCGTGGCCGAGGGCATGGTGGTGCGCACCCAGCACACCTCCGCCGAGGCCGAGCGCGCCCAAAGCGGTGTGATGGAACTGCTGCTGATCAACCACCCGCTCGACTGCCCCACCTGCGACAAGGGCGGCGAATGCCCGCTCCAGAATCAGGCGATGTCGGCGGGGCGGCCAGCATCGCGGTTCGACGGCACCAAGCGCACCTTCACCAAACCCGTCCCGCTCTCAACTGAGGTGCTGCTCGACCGGGAACGCTGCGTGCTGTGCGCCCGGTGCACCCGATTCTCCGACCTGATTGCCGGCGATCCACTCATCGAACTCGCCGAACGCGGTGCACTGCAACAGGTTTCGGCGTATCACACCGAACCATTCGAGTCCTACTTCTCCGGCAACACTGTGCAAATCTGCCCCGTCGGTGCACTGACCGGTGCGGCCTATCGGTTCCGGGCCCGCCCCTTCGACCTGGTCTCCTCTCCCAGCATCTGCGAACACTGCGCGGGCGGCTGCGCCCAACGCACCGACCACCGGCACGGCACCGTACTGCGCCGACTGGCTGGCGACGATCCACAGGTCAACGAGGAGTGGAACTGCGACAAAGGGCGATGGGCCTTCACCTACGCTCAGCAGCCCGACCGACTCGCCGTGCCGCTGGTCCGCGACGAGACCGGCACCCTGCGCGCCGCTTCCTGGCCGCAGGCCCTGGCCGCCGCCGCCGCCGGGCTGAGCTCAGCAGGCTCACGCACCGGGGTGCTGGTGGGCGGGCGTGCCACCGTCGAGGACGCGTACACCTACGGCAAATTCGCGCGCGTGGTCCTCGGCACCAATCACGTCGATGCCCGCTGCCGGGCCCACTCGGCCGAGGAGACCGGGTTCCTCGCCGCCCTCGTGGCGGGCTCAGGAATCGGCGTCACCTACACCGACGTGGAGAACGCTGACGTCGTTGTTCTCGCCGGCCTGGAGCCGGAAGAAGAGTGCCCCATCCTGTTCCTCCGCCTCCGCAAGGCGGTGCAGAATTCTGGACTGCGCGTCGTCACGATCGCCCCCTTCCTGAGCCGTGGCGCCGAGAAGCTTTCGGCCACATTGCTGCCGTGTGCGCCGGGCGAGGAGGCTGCCGTGCTGGAATCGGCCAAGGTCGCCGAAGTTCTTGACCACGAGGCCGCGGTGCTGCTCGTCGGCGAGCGGCTCGCCGTGTCGGCGGGGGCACTCACGGCGGCGGCGACCCTTCGACAAGCTCAGGGAGCGG
>NZ_JBAQWU010000005.1:0-15936 GCF_049299075.1 Gordonia sp. (in: high G+C Gram-positive bacteria) | reverse complement strand
GGCCGATCTCCCCGTCAGCGACAGCAGCCTCGGTCGCAGGCAGCGAGGGTTCGCGGCGCTCCCCAGTCATCGTGGTGAACCGGCCCAACTCGGTCGCCAGCACCCGACGACGCCGAGCCTCCCCACTCCCGAGCCGCAGCCCACCGGAGTACAAGGCCGCCATCGAAATGAACCCGCCCTTCCGGTACGCGCCCCGATCACTCAGCTCCACATACAGCGCGGCATCGAACACCTGCTGCCGCCGCACCGTGGCTTCCCTCGCCTCCAACAGATCGAGCAGCCCATCCTCAGACTCCGGGGTCAGCGCCGCTGACCGCAAGCGCACCTCGGCCGCATCCTGCACCGCCACCAACTGCGCCGCCGACAAACCGTCGACGACAGCAGTCGCGTCGAATACCGAGCCTTCACCCGCAGCAGACGGGGCGGCAACTTGGTTCATGGCCGCCACCTCCTGCCTGAGTCACTATTCCCACTGGTCAACCGGCACTTCCGATCCCAATCCTCAGAGTACGCCTCACTATGAGGTTTATGCAATACTATCGTCGAACATATATTCGGCATGTCCCTCCCAAGCCTGACGCGAATCTCCCAGCAACCCTCCACACCGGCGAGACTCGCGGACTACAGTCGCTGACAACAGCTCTGGGTTCGGGGGGACCATGACTGATCTGCGACGTATCGCGCGCGACTACTTCGACGCCGGGATCGCCCGCTTGGGGACCGACGCGGCGCGCCTGGCGTTCACCCGCGCTACCGAGGCCGATCCGGGCATGGGCGATGCCTGGCTCGGGCGGCTGGCCGCCGGCGATCAGTCCGGCGAGACACTCTTCGGCCTGTACTCGGCGCGGAACTCGATCGGCGATCAGCAGCGCCGCGTCGGAGCGCCGACCGGATATCTGTGCGGACGGGCACCCACCGGCCTCTACATCGACTATCCAGTTGCCGATCGGGTGCAGGCCGCGCTTGCGTACGCGGCGTCGCTGCTCACCGGAAACGACGTCGACGGTGCACGCGAAGTTCTCGAGAGCCTTCCGCAAGTGCCCGACGCCGAATCCCCCATCCTCGACTTCTGCTGGGCCGCACTCCATCTGCGTGCCCGGGAGTGGCCACACGTGCTCTCGACGTTGGCCGGCATCGACCGCTGGGACGATCAGTATCTGGCTACCGCAGCCACTTTGCTTGCGGGCACCGCGTGCGTCCAGCTCGGTCTGTTCGACGAGGGACTGCGGCGACTAGAGGTAGTCCGCACCGGTCCGCTGACGAATGCACGGGCCCAGGCCGCGTTCACCATCGGGATGGCGCTGCGGGAGCGGGGCGACGAGCCTGCCGCGTGCACCAGGTTCCAGGAAGCGTTCGCCCTCGATCCGGAGTTGAGCGAGGCGAGCCGAGCGCTCGCCGACCCGACCTATCGGTTGGTGATCGACGCCGTCGACGCAACACCCGACGAGGCGTCGGATTCGCTGATCGACACCGACTACGACCCGCTCGACGAGCTGACCCGCGAGTTGGCCGCACAGGTCGGCCTGACGGCGGTCAAAGAACAGGTGGCACGGCTTCGCTCCACCGCGACCCTGGCCAAGGTCCGCGCGGCCCGCGGTCTGCGCACCGGCGAGCGGAGTCTGCACCTCGCCTTCACCGGTCCGCCCGGAACGGGCAAGACCACGATCGCCCGGATCGTCGCCAAGCTTTATCGGGCACTGGGCCTGCTCGCCACCGACCGGGTGGTAGAAGTCTCCCGGCGAGATCTGGTCGGCGAATACTTGGGCAGCACCGCACCGAATACCGGTGCGGTGCTCGATTCGGCACTCGATGGCGTGCTCTTCATCGACGAGGCATACAGCCTGGTGCAGGAAGGCCTGACCGGCGGCGACGCCTTCGGCCGGGAGGCGCTGGACCTCCTACTGGCGCGGATGGAGACCGACCGGGACCGGCTGGTGGTGATCATCGCTGGCTACGACACCGAAATCGATCGCCTGCTCGCCGCCAACGAGGGCCTGGCGTCCCGCTTCTCGCGCCGGATCAGCTTTCCCTCTTACTCGCCCGACGAGCTGACGCAGATCGCCGAAGTGATGGCGGACCGCCGGGACGCACGCCTGAGTCCGGAGGCCACCGCAACGCTATCGGCGGCGTTCGCCGCCATGTACGACGACCTCACGCTCACCCTGTCCGGGCCCCGCCGCGCCACCGACCTGGCTGGCAACGGCCGCTTCGTCCGCAACCTGATCGAGTCGGCGGAGGAGGAGCGTGAACACCGCCTTGCCGCCCACGCGGACCTGGACGCCCTCACCGAGGCCGACCTGATGACCATCGACGCCGCCGACGTCCGACGATCCCTGATCACCGTTGCCAATCCCGCAACCGGAAGGGGCCTGCCGTAGCTGCCTGCCGAGCGCACACCATCGCCGCTGGCGACTCCGCGGTTTCGACAGACGAGTCGAAACCGGCCTCTACAGGCCCAGATTCCGCAGCACCGCGACGGCGGTGTCGGCGGGGGTGCCGTCGTCCGGGCGCACCACGATGTCCGGGGACTCCGGGCGCTCGTACGGCGAGTCGATGCCGGTGAACTGGGTGATCTCCCCGGCGCGGGCCTTGGCGTACAGGCCCTTCGCATCGCGCGCTTCACACACGTCGAGCGACGTGTCCAGGAATACCTCGTAGAAGGGCAGGCCCTGCGCCTCGTGGATCTCCCGCGCGCGTTCACGCTCCTGGGCGAAGGGACTGATCAGCGACACCAGCACTACGGCACCGGAATCGGCGAACAGGGCCGCGACCTCTGCCGTGCGCCGGATGTTCTCCCGACGGTCCTCATCGCTGAAGCCAAGATCCGAGTTCAGCCCGTGCCGCAGGTTGTCGCCGTCGAGCAGATAGGCTGGACGCCCCTCGGCGACGAGGCGTCGCTCCAATTCCGTTGCGAGCGAAGACTTTCCGGAGCCGGATAGGCCGGTCATCCAGATCGTGGCACCCTGATGCGACCGCTGCTGACGCGACACCTTGGTGTCCTGCCAGACCACGTTGGTGTCGTGCGCCACCGGACCGGTGATCATGCCCGCCGCAACGGTGGCGTTAGTCGCCTCGTCGATCAGAATGAAGCTGCCGGTGTCGCGGTTGCGCCGGTACGAGTCAAACATCAACGGCTGCTGCGCGTGCAGCGTCAGCCGGCCGATCTCGTTGAGCCCCAACGAATCCGCTTCTTCGTCGCGATGCAGCGTGTTGACATCGAGCCGGTAGTTCAGCCCAGAGACGGTGACCCGGGTCTGCCGGGTACCGCAGGTGATCAAGTACGACGACCCAGGCGCCAACTTGCTGGTCTCGGAGAACCAACAGACCATCGCGTCAACGTCGCGGTCGACGTGCGGGCGGTTGTTCGGCCGCACAATCATGTCGCCGCGGACGATGTCGATCTCGTCGGCCAACTCCATGGAGACGGCCATCGGCGCGAAGGCCTCGGTAAGCTCGGCGCCGCCAGGACCCCACAGCTTGTTGATCGTGGTGCCGAATCCGCCCGGCAGCACCACCACATTGTCGCCGACCGCAAGCACGCCACCGCCGACGGTGCCGGCGTACGCCCGGTGGTCAAGACCGTCGCTGCGCTGCGGCCGGATCACGTACTGCACGCCGAAGCGAGCGTCGATCAGGTTCCGATCCGAGGCGATATATACGTTCTCCAAATGTCCGAGCAGTGGGCGGCCGTCGTACCAGTCCATCGCCTCGCTGCGGTCCACCACATTGTCGCCCTTGAGCGCCGACAGCGGAATAAACGACAGGTCGGTGACATTCAGCTTCGCGGCGAAGGCAATGAACTCGTCACGAATCTCCTCGAACCGCTCCTGCGAGTACTCGACGAGGTCCATCTTGTTGACGCAGATAGTGAGGTGCGGGATGCCCAGCAGCGACGAGAGGAACGCGTGCCGCCGGGTCTGCTCCAGCACACCCTTGCGGGCGTCGATCAGGATGATCGCCAGATCGGCCGTCGACGCACCGGTCACCATATTGCGCGTGTACTGCACATGCCCCGGCGAGTCGGCGATGATGAACTTGCGCTCGGGCGTGGAGAAGTAGCGGTAGGCGACGTCGATCGTGATGCCCTGCTCGCGTTCGGCGCGCAGGCCGTCGGTGAGCAGTGAGAGGTCGGCGAACTCGTCACCGCGGCTCGCGCTGGTGCGCTCGATGGCCTCCAGTTGGTCGGCGAAGATCGACTTGGAGTCGTACAGCAGCCGCCCGATCAGGGTGGACTTGCCGTCGTCGACACTGCCCGCGGTAGCGATCCGCACCAGTTCCCCAGCCATCAGAAGTAGCCCTCTTTCTTGCGATCTTCCATGCCTGCCTCGGAGATCCGGTCATCGGCGCGGGTGGCACCGCGCTCGGTGACGCGGGTCGACGAGACTTCGTCGATCACCTTGGCCGGGGTGTCCGCGTCGCTTTCCACACACCCGGTGCAGGTGGCATCGCCGACGGTGCGGAACCGCACCCGCTCAACGTGACTGGTCTCCTCCGGTCCGACTTCCAGGAAGGGGGTCTTAGCCAGCAGCATGCCGTCGCGCGGGACCACCTCGCGGTCGTGCGCGTAGTAGATGGATGGCAGTTCGATGTTCTCGGCCTCGATGTAGCGCCAGATGTCCAGCTCGGTCCAGTTGCTGAGCGGGAAGACCCGGATGTGCTCACCGCGGTGGTGCCGCCCGTTGTACAGATTCCACAGCTCGGGGCGCTGATTACGCGGATCCCAACTCCCGAAGGAGTCACGGAAACTGAAGACGCGCTCCTTGGCGCGCGCCTTCTCCTCGTCACGGCGCGCACCGCCGAACACCGCATCGAATTTGTGCTCGGTGATGCCGCGCAGCAGCGCCGCCGTCTGCAACCGGTTCCGCGACGCACCGACACCGGTCTGTTCCACCACGCGGCCCGCGTCGATGTCGTCTTGCACGCTCGACACGATCAGCGTCGCCCCGGTCTGCGCGACCACCCGATCTCGGTACTCGATCACCTCGTCGAAGTTGTGGCCGGTGTCCACGTGCATGAGCGGGAACGGCATGGGCGCCGGCCAGAATGCCTTGCGCGCCAGGTGGAACATCACCACCGAGTCTTTGCCGCCGGAGAACAGCATGCCGGGCCGTTCGAAGGTGGCGGCCACCTCCCGGAAGATGTGCACGGATTCGGCCTCCAGCGCATCCAGATCCGAAAGTTCGTATCCGTGCTTGTCCATGACCCAAGAGCGTAGTCGCCACACCGCCGACCGACCGGACCGCGGTGCGGACCGCGGGCCTGGCCACGCGCTCGATTGCCCGACGCACCCATGCGAGCGTAGTTTCGATAATGCAGACTGCTCTTTATTTCATTTTGAGGAGGACTCCATGCCCGACGTCACGATCGACGTGCGCGAGGTGCCCAAACCCGAGCGTCACCCGAAGATCTTCGGGGTGTTCGACGGCCTTGCGGTCGGCGAGGCGTTGATCCTGGTCAACGACCACGATCCGATCCCCCTGCACGCCCAGTTCGACGACCGCAATCCGGGCGGCTTCCTCTGGGATTATCTGGTGCGCGAACCCGGCGACTACCAGATCCGCATCCGCAAGACCCTGGCCACTCCGGTGCCGCGCAAGCTCGGCAATAGCGCGGACGCGGTGGCCGGCGGCGAGGCCGGGGTGGCCTGGAAGTTGGAGCTACCCAGCCGCGACTTGGACTCAAATGTCATCACCCTCGCGCCCGGCGGCGGCATCGGCGAGCACACCGGCGCCGAGGTGGACGTCCTGGTGCACATCCTGGACGGCTCGGGGACCCTGGGCACCGACGCCGGACCGATCGACGTCGAGCCGGGCGATCTGGTGTGGCTGCCGAAGGGCTCGCGCCGATCGTTCGCCGCCGGCGACGGGGGCCTCAGCTATCTGACCGTCCACACACACCGTGAGCCGACGTTCACCATCACCCCGCGATAGGAGGGCACCGTGACCTATGTGATCGCCCAACCCTGCGTGGACGTGATGGACCGCGCTTGCGTCGAAGAGTGCCCGGTCGATTGCATCTACGAGGGCGGCCGCAGCCTCTACATCCACCCGGACGAATGCGTCGATTGCGGCGCGTGCGAGCCGGTCTGCCCGGTGGAGGCCATCTTTTATGAAGATGACCTCCCCGACGAGTGGTATCCGTACCTGACCGACAACGCCGAGTTCTTCACCGCGGTACTGCCCGGCCAGCAGGCACCCCTGGACTCCCCCGGCGGAGCCGCCAAGATCGGCGCCACCGGCAGCGACACCCCCTTCGTGGCGGGCCTGCCGCCACAGACCGCGGACTGACCCGCCACCCGCCGCGCTACCAACCAAGCACTTGCTAGGTTAGAGTCGAGGCATGAGCGACGCCGTAATCCCGCCCGCCTTGCGCCCCGATGATCTGACCGCCGACTCCAGCCCGATCGCCTACGAGACGGGCGGCCCCGATGGCGCGGTCGCGTATGTGACCCTGAACCGGCCCGACTACCGGAACGCCCAGAACTCGGTGATGACCTACTCGCTGGATGCAGCCTTCCGCAAGGCCACCGAGGATCCCGCGATCAAGGTGATCGTGCTGCGCGCGGCCGGCAAACACTTCTCGGCCGGCCACGACATCGGCACCCCCGAACGCGACTTCGACACCTTCTACCCGAACGTCGCGACGCTGCACTGGGACCACACCCGCGGCGACGGCGCGCCGCTGGACAGCAACCAGCGCCTGGCCCGCGAGATCGAGGTCTATATGGGCATGTGCCGGCGCTGGCGCGACCTGCCCAAGCCGGTCATCGCCCAGGTACACGGCGCCTGCATCGCTGGCGGCCTGATGCTCGCCTGGTCGGCCGACTTCATCGTCGCCGCCGACGACGCCTTCTTCTCCGATCCCGTTGCGCGCATGGGCATTCCGGGCGTGGAGTACTTCGCGCACGCCTACGTCCTCGGCGCCCGCCGCGCCAAGGAGATCCTGTTCACCGGTCAACGCTTCACCGCCGCGCAGGCCCTCGACTGGGGCATGGTGAACCATGTGGTTCCGCGCGCGGAGCTCGGCGCCAAGGTCGACGAGATCTGCGCGCAGATGACGGAGATGCCCATGCAGGGACTGTTCCTGAGCAAGAAGGCCGTCAACATCTGCGAAGACCAGATGGGCATGCGCAATGCGATGGACTCGGTGTTCGGCTGGCACCACTTCGCCCACGCCGCCAACGACGCCGACTCCGGCGACTCGCTGGGCGGAATGGACGCCAAGAGCATGAAGGCCGCCGCGCAGAGCGGCGCCGCACCCAAGGAGGGCCAGGCCTGATGGATCTGCTGTTCGACGACGCCGCACAGGCGTTCCGCGCCGAAGTCCGGGCCTGGCTGGCGACGCACGTTCCCACCGAACCGCTCCCCTCGATGGATACCGCCGAGGGGTTCGAGGCGCACCGCGTCTGGGAGGCCGAGCTGGCCGCCGACCGCATGTCGGTGGTGAGCTGGCCAGCCGAATTCGGCGGCCGCGACGAGCCGCTGCTGCACTGGCTGATCTTCGAGGAAGAGTACTACCGGTCTGGCGCCCCGGGGCGCGTCAGCCAGAACGGCATCTTCTTACTGGCCCCCACGCTCTTCGAACATGCTCATCCCGATCAGCTCGCCCGGATCATGCCGCGCATGGCGCGCGCCGACGACATCTGGGGGCAGGCGTGGAGCGAGCCCGAGGCCGGCAGCGACCTGGCGTCGCTGCGTTCGACGGCCACACGCACCGAGGGCGGCTGGCTGCTCAACGGGCAGAAGACCTGGAGCTCGCGCTCCAGCTTCGCCGACCTGGGCTTCGGCTTGTTCCGCAGCGACCCAGAGGCGCAGCGCCACCGCGGCCTCACCTACTTCATGTTCGACCTGCGCGCCCCCGGCGTAACGGTCCGGCCCATCGCCCAACTCGACGGTGAAGCGGGCTTCGCCGAGCTCTTCCTGGAGGACGTCTTTGTCCCCGACGACGCGGCCGACCCCGGCGCGTCCGGAGTGATCGGCGAGGCGAACAACGGCTGGAAGATCGCCATGAGTACCGCCGCCAACGAACGCGGTCTGTCGCTGCGCTCGCCGGGCCGCTTCCTCGCCGCCACCGACCGGCTGGTCGATCTGTGGCAGCACACCGGCGGGGGCTACCAGCCCGGCGTCGCCGACGCCTGGATTGGTTCGCGCGCCTATGAGCTCTCGACCTATCAGACGGTCAGTCGCCTGGCGTCCGGCGGCCAGCTGGGGATGGAGTCGTCCATCAACAAGGTCTTCTGGTCGCAGTGGGACATCGCCGCGCACGAGGCGGCGCTCGATCTACTCGGCGCCGACGCCGAGCTCGAGACCCCGTGGCTGGGCGGATACCTCTTTTCCCTCTCCGGCCCGATCTATGCCGGTACCAACGAGATTCAGCGCAATGTGATCGCCGAGCGACTCCTCGGCCTGCCCCGCGGAGACCGATAGACAATGGACTTTCAGCTCGATTCGACACACCACGACCTGGCCGATGCCGCCGCGGCCATCACCTCCCGGGCCGGCGGGATCGCCGTCGCACGCGCCTGGTCCGACGGCGACCGCACCCGAGGCCTCGGCGTCTACCGGCAGCTGGCCGAAGCCGGAATCACCGGACTGCTGGTGGACGACGACCTCGGCGGCAGCGGTGCGGGAGCTGTCGAGGCCATCGTCGCGCTGGAAACCCTTGGACGCTGCGCGCTCCCCGGCCCGGTGGTGGAAACGCTCGTCGTGATGCCCGCCGTGCTGGCCGGAGTAGGCCTCGCCGACCGCCTGGAGCCGGTCCTGTCCGGCGACCGGCTGGCCACCTGCGCTGTGCCACCGAGCACGCCGCGTGCCGCGAATGCCGACAGCGCCGACGTCTACCTGATCGACGGCTCGGCGCTCTATCAAGGGACCGCCGGAGAGCTGTTGTCCACCGTCGACCCGACCCGGACGGTATCCCCGGTCACCCCCGGAGAACTCCTCGTCGACGATGAGATCGTTCGCGCCGCAACGGATCTGGGCGCATTGGGTACCGCCGCCTATTCGATCGGACTCGCTTCGGCCATGCTGGACATCGGCGCCGAGTACGCGAAGGCGCGCCATCAGTTCGGGCGGGCAATCGGCTCGTTCCAGGCTGTCAAACATCACCTCGCCGACGTCGCGATCGCCATCGAGATGGCCCGGCCGCTGGTGTGGGGCGCCGCCGTCGGATTCGATTCAGACGAGTCGGCTCCCGCCGATGTCGAACGAGACATCTCGGCAGCCAAGGTGGCCGCCGCCAGCGCCGCCGATCTCGCCGCCCGGAACTGCCTGCAGGTGCTCGGCGCCATCGGATACACGGCCGAGCACGATCTCTCCCTCTTCCTGACCAAGGCCCGGGCGCTCCGCTCTGCGTGGGGCACCCCGGATTGGCACCGCGCCCGGATTCTGGAGTCACTGTGAGCAACGAACTCGATGCCCTCGCCGACGCGGTCCGCGATGCCTGCCGCCGCGGCGGTGGCAACGCCGCCGTCCGCACGGCAATCACCGCACCGGAGCGTTACGACGACGCGCTCTGGCGGACCCTCGCGACGCAGGTTGGCGTCGCCGCACTGCTGATCCCCGAAGCGTCGGGCGGCGTCGGTGCCACCGTGCTGGAGGGCGCGGCTGTCGCCGAGGTACTCGGCGAGACGTTGGCGCCGGTGCCGTTCTTCTCCTCGGCGGTGCTTGCTACTGCGACGCTGCTCGCTGCCAACGACGAGGCTGCATCCGCACGCCTGCTGTCAGACCTGGCCGAGGGCACTCGCACCGCCGCCGTCTGCTGGGCCGGACCCGCTGGTTGGGAATCTCCCGGGGTCACCGCCGACGCCGGATTGCTCTCGGGCGCAGCGGAATACGTCATCGACGGCGAGTCCGCCGATACCTTCTTGGTCCTTGCCGGCCCGGGTCGAGTCACCTTGCATGAGATCGCCGCCGATGCCCCAGGAGTCACCGTTACACCCTTGCCAGTGCTGGATCCGACGCGTCCACTGTGCCGCGTCGAATTCCACCAGGCGGCCGCCGAGGTGATCGAGTCGGGGCGCGATCTGGCCGAGCAACTACGGACCCTCGCGTGGGCCGTGCTGTCGGCCGAGCAGACCGGCGGTGCGGCCCGCGCACTGGAGTTGACGGTGGAACATACGACGGCCCGGCACCAGTTCGGTCGTGCGCTGGCAAGTTTCCAGGCCCTCAAACACACCATGGCCGATATGTACACGCTGGTGGAGACCATGCGCTCGATCTCAGCGGCGGCAGTGCAGGCGGTGGCCGACGGCGCCGCAAATGCTGGCGAACTGGCCGCCGCCGCCCACGTGTACTGCTCGGAGGGCTATATCAAGGTCACCGGCGACGCCATCCAACTACATGGCGGTATCGGCATCACCTCCGAGCATGACATCGGCCTGTACTTCAAGCGCGCCCAAGCCGACGCCCAGCTCTTCGGGCCGCCGCAGGGCGCCGTCGCACAGATCCCGGTGTAGCCCGAGACTAGCCGCCCAGCTTCAGCGAGCGGCCGACGATCTCCTTCATGATTTCGCTGGTACCACCGTAAATTCGGGAGATCCGTGCATCGATGTACGCGCGCGCGATCGGATACTCCAGCATGTAGCCGTACCCACCATGCAGCTGCACGCAGGCGTCGATCACCCGACCCTGCAGTTCGGTGGCCCAGAGCTTCGCCTTCGCCGCGTCCACGACGCTCAGGCGCTCGGCCAGGAGCTCCTCGACGGCGCGATCGAGGAACGTCTGCATGATGTCAACCTCGGTCACCAGCTCGGCAAGGGTGAACCGCGTCGCCTGGAAGTCGCCGATCGGCTTACCGAATGCCCGGCGCTCGCGCACATAGTCGATCGTCCAGTCGATCGCCGCCCGCGCCGCGGCCAGACCGGCCACCGCCACCGACAGCCGTTCTTGGGGAAGGTTCCCGGTCAGGCCGAAGAAGCCCTGGCCTTCTTCACCCAGCAGGTTGGCGACGGGGACGCGGACATCGGTGAAGCTCAGTTCGGCAGTGTCCTGGGCGTGCAGGCCGACCTTCTCCAGATTCCGCCCGCGCTCAAAGCCCGCCATCCCACGCTCGATCACCAGCAAGCTGAGCCCACGGTGCCGATCCGGCCCGGTGCGCACCGCCGTGATGACCAGGTCGGCGTTGACGCCATTGGTGATGAACGTCTTCGCGCCGTTCACCACGTAGTCGTCCCCCTTACGGACAGCAGTCGTCGCGATGCCCGACAGATCCGATCCCACGCCCGGCTCAGTCATCCCGATGGCGACGATCGACTCGCCAGCGGCCACCCCGGGCAGCCAACGGGCCTTCTGCTCGTCATTCGTCAGGTCGAGCAGGTACGGCATGCACACGTCGGCCTGCAGTGTGACGCCGAGAATGGCCGGCGCCACCGCGAGTGCGGCCGCTTCCTCGGCCAGAATGGCGTTGAACCGGAAGTCGCGGATTCCCGCGCCGCCGTACTCTTCGGGCACCGCCGCAAAGGCGCCCAGCTCCGCGGACTCGGTGAACAATGACCGCGGCACGACACCTGCCTGCTCCCACTCGGCATAGTGCGGAACCACGCGCTGGGTGAGGAACTGGCGCACCGCAGCCCGGTAGTCATCATGCTCGTCGTCAAAAATATTGCGGTCCATACGTTCCTCAGTTCGGGTCGTCGGGTGCAGGGCTTTACTCACCGATGGTGGCCGGATCACATCACGGATGCTTCGGTGCCGCAAGGGCGATCAGGCAGAACAGCAAGTCCCCGAGGCCGCGTCGCGCGTCGTCTTCGCCAGTTCTCAGAGCCATTTGTCCCCGGTCTCCACCTTCGGCCACACAGATCGATCCGGTGCACTAGAATTGGCATTATGACAGTACGAGACGAGCGGATGGGCCCCTTCGACGCGGTGATGTACGCCATCGAAAGCGATCCGATTTTGCGGACGGGGATTATTGCCTACATCGGGCTCGAAGCGGAACCTGATCGCGATCAGCTAACCGCGCGAGCCGAACGCCTGACGCGGATATACCCACGGCTCCGCGAGCGGGCGGTCGGAAGCGCGATTTCGCCGGCGCCGCCCCGCTGGGAAACCGATCCGAACTTCAACCTCGACTTCCACGTCCGCTGGCGGCGCCTGCTCGACGGCGAGGACGCGACCGCCAATGCCCTGGCCTACGCCGCACACATGGGCGAACAAGACTTCGACCACTCACGGCCACTGTGGGAGCTGGCCGTTCTCACCGGGCTCAGCGGCGGTCGCGCGGCAATGATCTTCAAGATTCACCACTCCGTCGCCGACGGCATGGGCGGTATCGCCATGAGCTCGGCCCTCTTCGACCTTGCACCCGATCCGGGCGACCTCGGCCCCATGCCCGACGCGCCGACTCCCAGCCCAGCCGGCCTGGTGGCGCGGGCGGTGAAATCGACGAAGTTCAGCGCGAGCGCCATCCGGGAGACGGCAGTGGGCACTGTTCGTGCCTCTGCGAAGGGCCTGCGGAACATGCTGACCAGCCCCATCAGTTCCACCAACACGGCGGTCCGCACGCTGAGGCTGACGGCGAAATCGCTTGCCCCGCAGGGTGATCCGTTATCGGATTGGATAACGCAGCGCTCCCTCTCCTGCGAGTTCACTCTGCTCGAAATACCGATCGACAAGCTCAAACAGGCTGCCCGCAACGCCGATGTGACACTCAACGTCGTCTTCGTCGCTGCCGTCGCCGATGCGTTCGGGATGTACCACCGCCGCAACGACCATCAACTCGACGAGTTCCGCCTCAATATGCCGGTCAATAAGCGGACTGCCGGCGACGCAGCGACCGGCAACCACTGGGCGCCAGCACGATTCCTGGTGCCGTGCGGCGATCTCGACTCCGGCGCGCGACTGCACCAGGTCGAGGGCGTGATCACCACCGCCATGCACGACCCAGTGTTGGACTTCTCGGAGATTCTCTACAAAGGGATGGCGCTGCTGCCCGGACCGGCCGCCGAACGCCTGGCTGGCTCCCTCATGAAGGGCGTCGACTTGGCGGCAACCAACGTTCCCGGACCGCCGGTACCGATCTACACGTGCGGTACCCGCGTCACCTCGATGGCCGCGTTCGCGCCCAAGTCCGGCGCGGCCGCCAACATCGGGCTGCTGACCTACGACGGCACCGCCTTTGTCGGTATCAACTCCGATCCGGTTGGCGTGGCAAATCCCGCAGAGTTCACCGAGTGCCTGGCCGGAGCCTTCGCCAAGTACACCGCGTGAGTCGGCCGCACCAGTCGACTCACGCGCGACCGGTGCAGATCAGGACCAGCAGAACCGCATTCAGCACGACGATCAGGACCACCGCGACGCCCGAACCGATACGCAGTATGGCGCCGTCGGCGAACTGACCCATCCGGGAACGGTCAGAAGTGAAGCGGCGCAACGGAACTAGCGCAAAGGGGATACCAAAACTCAGCACTGCTTGCGAGACGATCAGTGCCCACGTGGGATCGACGCCCACTGCCAAGACCACTATCGCTGGCACCAGGGTGGCCGATCGACGCAGGACCATGGGAATCTGCTTGCGGAGTAGTCCCGCCATAATCGCGCCACCCGCATAGGAGCCGACCGAGGTTGAGGCGATGCCCGAGGCGAGCAGACCGATCGCAAAGAGCGCCGCGATCGCGGGACCGAGCGCTTCGCCGACGGCGGCGTGGGCACCCTCGATGGTGTCGGTCCCCGCGCGACCGGACAGGCTGGTGGCTGCCAACAACAGCAGCGCGATGTTCACCGTGCCGGCGACCATCAAGGCCAGCACCACGTCGAGCTTGGTGGCACGCAGCAGCTGGCCGATTCGCGCCGGCTCCCGCGAGCGGCCGTGCCGGTCGATGACCAGCGCCGAATGTAGGTAGATTGCGTGCGGCATCACGGTGGCACCAAGCATGGCCGCGGCGAGCAACACCGTCTCACTGCCGTCGAGCCGGGGAACCATACCGTTGAGCAGGCCCCCGACATCGGGCGGATTCACTACGAGCCCACCGACGAAGCCGAGCACAATCACCGCCAGAAGCCCCATGATCACCGTCTCGAATTGCCGCTGCCGGAGTGGATTCGCCAGCAACAGCAGCACCATCGAAACCAGTCCGACGATGAGGCCGCCGATCCACAGCGGCAACCCAAAGAGCAACTTCAGGGCAATGGCTCCGCCGACCACCTCGGCCACATCGGTGGCCGCGGCGACCACTTCGGCCTGCCCCCAGAACGCTAGCCTGGAACGACGCCCCGGCAACGCGGTGCCGAGCGTCTGCGGCAGCGTCCGCCCGGTCACGACGCCGAGCTTGGCCGACTGGTACTGGATCATCACGGCCATCACATTGGCCACGATCAGCACCCACACCAGCAGATAGCCGTACTTGGCGCCTGCGGTCAGATTGGCCGCAACATTACCCGGATCCACGTACGCGATGGCTGCCACAAACGCCGGACCCAGGAGGGTCAGCTGCCTGATCCGCGGCCGTTCCCGCTCCGTCTCCACCACGCCGAGAAGGCTAACCGCGAATCAGATTTCGGTCAACCGAACTTTGATGTGCGAGTCACCTTTTCTGAGCTCGGGCCGCAGTCGGCCGACCACGAGCGACGGCTAGAGCCATTCGTCGCCGCCGGTCCAGGTGATGAAGTCGTCCAGTTGCTCGGCTGCCGGGGTCACCCGCGGATGCTCGGTGGAAAGGTAACCACCGCGATAGAACAGCAACGGCTTGTCTTGCAGCAGCTCACCGAGTGTCTGCGCACGTCCGACGACGATGTGGTGGTCGCCGCCGTCGAGCACCTTCTCCACCGTGCACTCCACCCACGTCAGACAGTGCCGGATCACCGGCAGCCCCAGGGGCGACGCATCCCACGGCACGCCGGCGAACTTGTTCTCCCCCGGCGCCCCAAACTTGGCACTCACCTGCTGCTGATGATTGCCCAGCACGTTCACGCAGAAGCTGCCACGCTCCTCGATCAGCGGCCAGGTCCGTGACTGCTTCATCGGGCAGAAGATCACCAGCGGCGGATCCAGTGACAGCGCCGCGAACGACTGGCACGCGAACCCGCTCGGCTGATCGTCACCGTCGAGGGTGGTGATGATCGTGACGCCGGTGCAGAACTGCCCCATCGCGGTGCGGAACTGCCGCGAGTCGAACTCCGAGGTGCCATACGGCGACAGCGGTGCCATCGGCGATCAGCCCTTCATCCCGATGGTGAAGTCGTGACCCCACAGGCTGACGGCCGTTGACTCACGCGCGATCCACTCGTCGTCATCGACCTGTCGGCCCTCGCAGCCGAACTCGATGTCGAAACCGCCGGGCGTCTTCATATAGAAGCTCAGCATCAGGTCGTTCACATGCCGACCGAGAGTCGCCGACATCGGCACCTTCTTGCGCAATGCGCGGTCGTGGGCCAGGCCCACATCGTCGGAGTTCTCCACCTCCACCATCAGGTGCACGATGCCGGTGCTGTTCGGGATCGGCAGGAAGGCCAGCGAGTGATGCCGCGGATTGCAGCCGAAGAAGCGTAGCCACGCTGGCTCCTCGCCCTCGGCGCGGCCGACGATCTGCGGCGGCAGCCGCATCGAGTCACGCAGCCGGAAGCCGAGCACATCCCGGTAGAAGGCCAGCGAAGCCGCGTCGTCGCTGGTGGTCAGCACCACGTGCCCGAGCCCCTGCTCGCCGGTCACGAAGCGGTGACCGTACGGGCTGACGATTCGCCGGTGCTGCAGGGCGACCCCGTGGAAGGCCTCCAGCACGTTGCCGTCGGGGTCGCCGAAGACAATCAGCTCGTCAACGGCGCGGTCGGTCTTCTCCGCTGGCGTACCTTCGCGGAACGCCACACCCGCGGCAGTCAATCGGTCCCGTACCTCTTGCAATCCGGCCGCCGTCGCGCATTCCCAGCCCGATGCGGCCAAGTGATCGCGGTCGGACGGGACGATCACCAGTCGCGCCGGGAAATCGTCCATGCGCAGGTAGAG
>NZ_JBAQWU010000004.1:0-3625 GCF_049299075.1 Gordonia sp. (in: high G+C Gram-positive bacteria) | reverse complement strand
GTCTTCGTCTCCGTGCCCGCCACCGTCGTGATGAAGCCGTCGAGCGTCGACGGCAAGGTCGAGTTCCCGGTGCAGGAAGCGAAGACTTTTGGTATCGGCTTGCCCGCCGACTTTGCGCAGCAGATCGTCGATCAGGTGACCGAGGGGATGTTCGGGCCGCTGTTCGCGCAGATCAAGGTGGACTCGCTGAAAGTGACCGATCTGGGCATCGAGTTCACGTTCTCCGGTGAGAACGTGAATCTGCAGGCAGCCTCGAGTGGGACCCAGAACCTGTCCGGCACGTCAACGGGCAGCTGCACCTGAGGATTGACGACGCTGGCTGGTCGGTGTCTCCGCGCGACCGGGCTAGGCGAAGACGACGGTCTTGCGGCCGTGCACGAGCACGCGATCTTCCAGGTGCCAGCGGACGCCGCGGGAGAGGACCAGCGTCTCGATGTCGCGACCCTGACGGACCATATCGGTGGGCGTCTGCTCATGGCTGATCCGGCCCACATCCTGCTCGATGATCGGCCCCGCATCGAGGTCGGCAGTGACGTAATGGCAGGTGGCACCGATCAGTTTCACACCGCGGTCGAAGGCCTGGTGGTAGGGCCGCGCGCCGATGAAGCTCGGCAAGAAGCTGTGATGAATGTTGATCGCCCGGCCCTGCCACGCCGCGCACAGATCCGGCGGCAGGATCTGCATAAAGCGGGCCAGGACGATTGCCTCGGGGGCGTGGGTGTCGACGATCTGCCGCAGTTGCTCGAATGCGGCCGTCTTGCCGTCCGGGTCTCCCGCTGGGAACGAGACGTGGTGAAAGGGCACTCCGAACCGGGTGGTGAGCGGTTCCAAGTCGAGATGATTGCCTACGACGGCGCTGATCTGCGCCGGGAGTTCGCCGCGTTCGGCGCGCGAGAGCAGATCGGTGAGGCAGTGGCTGTCTTTGCTCACCAGCAGCACCACCGATTTGGTCTCGCCGGTGTCGGTCAGCCGCCAGTCGGTCGCTGGCCCCAACTCAGCGGCGACGGCTGCGAATCGTGCGCGAATTTCGTCGATTGGCAACTGCACCGAATCGGCGCGTACGGCCTGGCGGGTGAAGAACCAGCCGGAGGTCGCATCCGAGTGGTAGGCCGCTTCGGTGATCCACCCGCCGATCTCGGCGATGAAGCCGGAGATGGCGGCGACGATGCCGGTACGGTCTGGGCAACCCAGCGTCAGGACGAAGGTGCGGGGGGCATTACTGTCAGTCACCCGGACCAGTGTGCCAAGCTCGAGGGGTGACTGAGAAACTTCTGCGTCGCGGCGACGTCGCCGCCCTCGTCGACCACACCCTGCTGAAGCCGGAAGCCACCCGCGACGACGCTCTCGCGACGGCCGCTGAGGCCGCGCGACTGGGCACCTTTGCGGTCTGCCTTTCGCCGTCAATGCTGCCGATCGATACCGGCGCGCAGAAGACGTGCGTGGTGGTCGGATTCCCGTCAGGCAAGCACCATTCGCTGGTCAAGGCGGCCGAGGCGCGACTCGCTGTCGATTCCGGTGCCGATGAGGTGGACATGGTGATCGACATCGGCGCCGCCGTGGACGGCCGGTACGACGAGGTCTTCGCCGACGTGATCACTGTCCGTGGAGGTGTCGGCGACGCGGTGCTGAAGGTGATCGTTGAGTCGGCGGTCCTGCTCGAGCGAATCGGAGCGGACGGCCTTGCCGAGGTGTGTCGGCGCGTAGTGGCCGCCGGTGCCGACTTCGTGAAGACCTCGACCGGCTTCCACCCGGCTGGTGGCGCCAGTGTCGAAGCGGTCCGCATCATGGCTGACGCTGTCGGGGGACGCGCCGGGGTGAAGGCCAGCGGGGGTATTCGCGACGGCGCCTTCGCCGCGGAGCTGATTGCTGCCGGTGCCACGCGACTCGGACTCTCCGGCACCGCCGACGTGCTGGCCTACTTTCCCGAATAGGTCGGGCGTTAACAAATGTCAGTCGTCGGCGCGCAGGTGTGCGAGGACCAGGGCCAGCTTGAGGCGACCGCGGGCGCACCGGCTCTTGACGGTTCCGATCGGGATACCCAGGAGGTCAGCGGTCTCGTCGATGGAGCGGCCCTCCAGATCGACAGCGACGACGGCGGCACGCTGGCCATCGGGCAGGACATCGAGGGCGCGGCCGACAGAGAGTCGTAGATCGATGTGTGCGGTGAAGTCGGGCGCATCGCGGTCGGCGACGTCGTTGTCGAACATCGGCAGCGGGTCGGTGTCGTGGTGCTTGCGGCGCCGGATCCGGTCGAACCCAGAATTGACGACGATGCGGTGCATCCAGCACTGCACGGAGGCGTCGGCGTGGAAGCTGGCGGCCCGGCGCATGATTTTCACGTACGCCTCCTGCAGCGCGTCGGCTGCGTCGTCGGCGTCGTTAGTTGTGCGCAGGGCCACCGCCCACAGGTAGTTCTCGTGTCGACGAAACAGGCGGTCAAATGACGCGCAGTCGCCGTGGGCCCCCGCCCGTAGCAGGTCCGCATCGCTTGTGATGGTTTCCACGATCCCCCGACTCATGCGAGTGACATTAGGCCTGTTTCCGGCGATGGTTCGGGACTTTTCGGGAGGGTTGTGGAAAGGTGCTCCGGTTGTGAATAGAACCGTTGACAGAAGAGAAACTGTGGGCGCAGTCACACTATAGACACTGTGTTGTGCGGCTCGGCCCAGAGCTACCGGTTGCGGCGGGTGCGCACGTTGCGGTGAGCGTCGGCCTGATCGCGCGGCTTCAGCACGATCTGATCGAGGTTTACGTGCGGTGGGCGCGAGGCGGTGAAGGCGATGACATCGGCAACGTCGTCGGCAGTCAACGGGGTGAGGTCCGCATAAACTTGGTCCGCGCGCTCGGCATCACCGTCGAATCGGACGAGAGAGAATTCGGTCTCCACCATGCCCGGGCAGATTTCGGTGAGCCGCACGGGCTGGCCGAGCAGCTCGCCGCGGAGCGTTCGGTGCAGCACTCCTTGGGCGTGCTTGGCAGCGGTGTAACCGGCGCCGTTGTCGTAGACATCGAGCGCGGCGATCGAGGTGATGGTGACGATGAGACCGTCACCGGAAGCGATCAGCGCAGGCAGCAGCGCCTTCGTCACGCGCAGCGTTCCGACAACGTTGGTCTCCCACATCCAGCGCCAGTCGTCGAGGTTGGCCTCGGCGATCGGGGCCAGGCCCTTCGCCCCGCCGGCGTTGTTCACCAGCAGATCCACGCGGTCCAGGGTGCCGACGAAGCGTTCCACCGACGCCGGGTCGGTGACGTCGAGATACATTGCGCGGCCGTCGATTTCGCTCGCCAGTGCGTCAATTCGATCGGTACGCCGCGCACCCACCACCACGTCGTAGCCGTCGCGGGCGAGTGCGCGCGCGGTAGCTGCCCCGATGCCGGAGCTTGCGCCAGTGACGACGGCGGTCTTCCGCGTGGCGGAGGGGGAGGTTGGCGTCATGAAATCAGTCTAGGCCCGCTCCTCCCGGCTGCTAGATTGACGCCATGATCGGCACCGGGGTGGTCGCAGCCAGGCTGCGTGCAGGATCGGCGCCGGCCAGTCTGGTGCTCAATGCGATCCGCGTCGGTGGACCGTCGACGCGCGACCAAATCGCCGAGTGGACTCGTCTCTCGGCGGCCACCGTGAATA
>NZ_JBAQWU010000003.1:0-11146 GCF_049299075.1 Gordonia sp. (in: high G+C Gram-positive bacteria) | reverse complement strand
GAACTGCACACCGCCCTGGACCCGCTTTGCAAACCCATCCCACTGCCCGACGGGTCACCCGACCCCCGCTCGGCCAGCCGCCGCCGCGGCGACGCCCTCGGCCAGATCGTGCGCACCTACCTGGCCGGCACCGACCGCCCTAGCTCGGGCGGTGCACTCCCACACGTGACCCTGCTGCGCCCGGCCGCCGGGTCGCTACCCGAGACCACGGGCAGCACCGTCGACCTGCTCGGCTTCACCGGACCGGTCACCGCCACCACCGCCGACTTGGTGGCCTGCGATGCCTTCCGCACCGATATCCACCTCGATGCGCACGGCGCACCACTAGACGTCGGCCGCACCGCCCGCCTGTTCCCGCCGAAACTGCGCCAGGCCCTCAAAGCCCGCGACCGCGGCTGCGCCTTCCCCGGCTGCGGCCGCCCACCCGAATGGTGCGACGCCCACCACATCACCCACTGGGTCGACGGCGGCACCACCTGCATCGACAACGGCGTTCTGCTCTGCCGCATGCACCACACCGTCATCCACCACGAAAGCTGGGAGGTGTTCCTCGGACCCGACCGCCACCCCTGGTTCCGCCCACCAGCAGACCCCGCCCACCCCAAGCGCCACCGCGAACCCATCCCATCGAACACCCGCCGCACCCTCACCAACCTCCCCCACGCCTGCTAACCGCCTCGAGCCTTCGACAAGCTCAGGCAGCGACACAACAAGCTCAGGCAGCGACACAACAAGCGCAGGCAGCAGCAGACTCGCTCCTTCCGATGGCTGAGCCTGTCGAAGCCACCACCGGATTCGATGGTTGAGCCGGGCGACGCAGGAGCCCGAGTCGAAACCACAGACCACGCTCTCCCCACACCCGGGGAGGGTGCGCGTTATTTGAGAAGTTCATATCGACGCCCGGGACAATCCGGGGAGGACCGGCACCAGCGGAGTGCCCGGCCTCCCCCTGCCCACCGGCCGGCTGATGTCCATCGGCCGGTGCCTACCGGCCGCCCGGTTATCGCGGAATCTTGGCGCCGTGGGTCAGCATGCCTGCGCGGGTGCCACCGTCGATCAGCACGTCGGTACCGGTGACATAGCCGGCCTGCTCCGAGGCCAGGAAGGCCAGCAGTTCGGCGACCTCCGCGGGCCGCCCGTAGCGTTTCAGCGCCGCGGGCTCCAGCAGACCGGCGGAACCGCTCTGCTCTTCCAACCGGCCCATGTCGGTGTCGACGGTGCCCGGCGACACCGACACCACCCGGGCGCCCACCGCTCCGAACCGCTCGGCAATCCACATGCTGTACCAGATCACGAACGCCTTGGAGAACGAGTACGCGACGCCGCTGCGCTGACCGCGGAACAGTCCGGCGCGGCGCACCAGCTTCTGCACAAACGCTTCCGGCTGGGTGCTCGCCAACGGAAACGCTCGGGTCGGCACCAGCACCCCGGGGAGCATGTGTCCGGCTACCGACGCCACGTTCACCATCGCGAACCCCTCGCTCGCATACGGCAGGACCGCCTCGTTCAAATACACCGTGCCCAGCGCGTTCACGCGCACAATGAACTCCGGATCGCCCATCTGCGGACTCACCCCGGCCGCATGGACCACCGCCCGCAACTCCCCGGCCTGCCGCGCCCGCTCCACCAGCGCCGTCACCGCCCCGCGATCGGTGATGTCGGTCTCCACGGTCACCACGTCAATGCCGTCGGCCGTCAGCTCGGCGGCCGCCGCGGCGAGCCGTTCGGCCCCGACGTCAGTCAGGACCACTGTGTGATCGCTGCCCATGATCCGCGCGGTGGCCAGGCCCATCCCGCCGGCTCCCCCGGTAATGATGACGACGTTGCTCACGGCTCCAACTCCTTCATTTCGACCGGCGCACTAGACCACCGATTCTGCTGCGCCACCGAATCTACGGGAGGATCGCCACCTACGGGAGGATCGCCGGTTCCGCCGGATTCCGACGCACCATCGCCCGCACTACCGCCTTGCGGATCTCCTCCACCCACAGCACCGACGAGCCAACCGCCACCGCGAACATCCACTGGCTACCGGTGAGGGCGGTGGTGTCGAACAGGTTCTGGAAGAACCCCACATTCACCACCGCAATGTGCACCAGCACCACCCCGACCATCGCGATCCAAATCGCGTAGTTGGTAAAGGTCTGCAGCGAGAACACCGAGCCCCGCTCGGACCGCACGTTCAGCAGGTTGAAGATCTGAAAGAAGACGAAGGTGGTGAATGCCAGCGTCGTCACGAACCGCGGATCACCGGCGCTGTCGGGGAAGATGTCGTCGGCGTAGATCAGCACCAGAATGGTGCCCACCGCCATCACCACACCCAGCGCGAGAATGCGCAGCACCCGGTTGCGATCGAGTAGCCGTTCGCTGGGCGGGCGCGGTTTCTGGCGCATCACGTCCGGTTCGGTCGGATCGACGCCCAGCGCCAGCGCCGGCGGACCATCCATGATGATGTTCACCAACAGAATCTGCAGCGCCGTGAACGGCGCACCCCCGGCGATCCCGAACACCCCGGCAATCAAGAAGATCAGCACAAAACCCCACGCGGTGGTGAGTTGGAACTTCACAAACTTGATGATGTTGGCGTAGATGCCGCGGCCGTCACGGATGGCACTGACGATGGTGGCGAAGTTGTCGTCGGTGAGGATCATCTTGGCCGCGCCCTTGGACACGTCGGTGCCGGTGATGCCCATGGCGATCCCGATGTCGGCCTGTTTCAGCGCGGGCGCGTCGTTCACCCCGTCGCCGGTCATCGCCACCACCTGCCCGGCCTCCTGCAGCGCCGTGACATAGCGAATCTTGTGCTCCGGCGACACCCGGGCCAGCACCCCGAACCCGGCGGCCTCGGCTTCCAACTGCGCATCGTCGAGATCGTCCAGACCGGCCCCGGAGATCGACTCGCCGCCGATCCCCAGATCTGCCGCAATCGCCGACGCAGTGGTCAGGTGATCACCGGTGATCATGTGCACACCGATCCCGGCCTGATGGGCGACGGCGATGGCCTCGCGGGCTTCCGGCCGCGGCGGGTCCAGAATGCCCACCACCGCGTACACCACCAGATCGTCGACGGCCGCAAACAGGGCATCCGGATCGGTCGGCAGCCCGTCGAGGGCGGTTCCCGCGATCACCAGCGTCCGCAGGCCTTGCTGGGCGAGGTCGTCGACCGCGTCGCCGATCTGCGCGCGCACCTCGTCGGTGATCAGCCGCGCCCCACCGGCCTGCGCCACCGATCCGGAGCGGGCCAGCAGCACGCCGGGCGCACCCTTGGCGTAGCAACGCACCGGGCCGCCCCCGGCGTCCTGGTGGAAAGTGGCCATAAACTTGTACGCCGAATCGAAGGGCACCTCGGCGATGCGCGGCAGACTCGCCCGGGCACCGGGCACATCGATGCCGCCCTTCTCGGCCAGCACCACCAAGGCGCCCTCGGTGGGGTCGCCCACCAGCGTCCCATCGGTCACCGAGGCGTCATTGCACAGCGCCATCGCCAGGTAGATGCTGCGGAAGTCCGGCAGCGGCTGATCACTGTCGGTGAGGATGGTGCCGGCCGTCGAATAGCCTTCGCCGGTCACCCGGAAACTCTGCCCACCGGCCAGAAACCGCCGCACCGTCATCTGGTTGAGAGTCAGCGTGCCGGTCTTGTCGGTGGCGATCTGGGTGGTGCTGCCCAAGGTTTCCACCGCCGCCAACTGTTTGACGATGGCACCGCGCTTGGCCAGCCGCGACGCCCCCAGCGCCAGCGTGAACGCTACGACGGCGGTCAGACCCTCCGGAATGGTCGCCACCGCCAGTGACACCGCCGTCAGCAGCAGCTCCGACCACGAGTCCCCGCGCGCCAGCCCGAGGATGAAGACAATCACCACCACCACGATGGCCACCGCGGTCAGCATCGTCGCCAGCTGATCGATGCGCCGCTGCAAGGGCGTCTTATCGGTACCGGCCGCACCGAGCAGGTCGGCAATCTTGCCGATCTGGGTGTCCATCCCCGTCGCGGTCACCACCAGTACCGCCCGCCCCCGGGTGATCTCGGTGTTCTTGTAGAGCATGTTGGTGCGGTCCCCGACCGGCAGATCCGGATCGTCGAGCGCCTCGACGGTCTTATCGACTGGAGCCGATTCACCGGTCAATGCCGACTCGGCCACCTGCAGCCGCACCGCCTCCACCACCCGGCCATCGGCGGGCACCGCGTCCCCGGCCTCCAACAGCACCACGTCGCCGGGCACCAACTCCAGACGTTCGACCTGCAACTCGACGCCGCCGCGGCGCACCCGCGAGTGCGCCACCGACATCGTCCGCAACGCCTTCAGACTCTCCTCGGCGCGCGCCTCCTGCACAAAGTTGAGCACCGTGTTCAAGGTGATCACCAGCAGGATCACCACCGGCGTCTCCCACTCGCGCGAGACCCCCGCACTCACCGCGGCCGCCACCAGCAGCACCAGCGTCATCTTGTCCGCCAGCAGCCGCAGCACCTTGCGCCACGCCGGTTCCACCGACGCCTCGAGCAGCACATTCGATCCGAAGGCGGCCCGCCGCCGGGTCACCTCACCGACGGAAAGGCCTTGCGCCACATCCACATCCAGCTCGGCGACCACCGCATCCGGGCTGAGCGTGTGCACTTGCTCCGCGGCGAGCTGCGTCATCGACTTCCCTCCGGATCGACTTTCCTCCGTCGCGCGCCGCCGGGCCATTGGCTAGCTCACGCCGAACCACTTCTGTTTGATCTGATCGTACGTGCCGTCCTCGCGCATCATCAGCAATGCGTCGTCGACCTGTTTACGAAGATTGTCGCCATCACCGAAGACCATCCCGTAGTCCTCCGGCTCGAAGACCGGGCCAGCTATCACGCCAATGCCCTGACCGTCGTGGGCCACCCAGTACTGCAGCACCGGCGCATCGAAAACCACCGCGTCGTAGCCGTCGTCGCGCAGCGCCGCGAAAGCCTCGTCGACGTTCGCCATGTCCGTGGCGGCGATACCCAGGCTGCGCAGGAACTCCGCCGAGGTGGTCCCGCCCACGGTGGCGACCTGTTTGCCGAACAAGTCAGCCGGGCCAGCCACCTTCGATTCGAACTTCTCCACGGTCAGACTCGCGGTGAGCGTCGCAGTGTAGAAGGCGACGAAGATAATGCCGACAAAAGCCCACAGCGTGGCCAGACTGCGCACGATCCAGTGCCGCGGACTCTCGTCGTTACTGCTGGTAAGCCCGCCCAGCGCCCAGCCGAAGGCCTGAAATATGCCGGGAAAGTAGCGCTTGTCGACCATCGAACCGGGGTGCCGTCGCTCCAGCAACCAGGCGATGTGGGCGGGCACGATGGCGATCATCAGGGCGGCGAACAACCACACCAGCATCGACTTGGAGAACAGCAAGTCCAGAAAGCTCATCAGCCCCGGATGGGACGCCTCCTGCGCCCCCGCCGGAACCACGATCTGCAGTCCCGAATTCAACGTCGGCTGGGAGAAGTCGAAGACGCGGGAACGTTCGGCGGTGATCGAGATGGCCCCGACCGCCACATCTGCCCGGTTCTCGGCGACCGCCTGCAACTGCTCGTCGACGTCGTTCACCTGCACGTAACGGGTGGACCATTGCTGCCGTTTGGCGATCTCTTCCCACAGGTCAATGGCGAAGCCGGACCGCACCGCGCCCGTGGTCATCGCGAACGGCGTCAGGTCGTGGGTGACAACCGACACCTCCCGCGGCGCGGCGGACGCGACCGGCACCCCGCACCAGATCGCCACCAGCATCATGACGGCTAGCAACGCGCCCCACCGTGACCGCACGCCGCACCTCTTCTGTTCTCGTTCCTGATCGTTCCCCGATGAGCAGAACCCTAACCGGGACGACTCCGCGATATCGGCAACCGTCGCAATCGCGACACGCCTACCGTAGAAGCACGACCCCACGGGTTCAGACAGCAACCGACAGACAGCAACCAACAGACAGCAACCAACAGACAGAGGAGATTGACATGAGTGGACGGCTCGACGGACAAGTAGCCCTCGTGACCGGAGCGGCCCGCGGCCAGGGCCGCGCGCACTGCGTGCGATTGGCGTCCGAGGGCGCCGACATCGTCGCGGTCGACCTAGCCGGACCGCTCCCCGCTGGCGTCCCCTACGAGTCGGCCACCCCCGACGACCTCGCCGAAACCGGCCGCCTGGTCGAGGCGGCTGGCGCCCGTGTCATCACCGCCCAGGCCGACGTGCGCGACCTCGCGGCGATGACGGCCATCGCCGACGACGCCGTCGCCACCCTCGGCAGGCTGACCACCGTCGTCGCCAACGCCGGGATCTGCATCCCCGTGGTCTGGAACGAGACCAGCGGCGAACTGTTCGACGACGTGCTCTCGATCAACGTGCGCGGCGTCTGGAACACCGTGATGGCCACCGCACAGCACGTCATCGACGCTGGCGGCGGCTCCATCATCCTGATCAGCTCCTATGCCGGCAAAAAGGTGCAGCCGTTCATGGTGCCGTACACCACCAGCAAGCACGCCGTCACCGGCATGACCCGCGCCTTCGCCGCCGAACTCGGCCAGCACAACGTGCGCGTCAACAGCGTTCACCCCGGCGGGGTCGCCACCCCGATGGGCGGCGGCGACATGGTCACCGAACTCGAACGCACCGGCGCCACCAACCCCAAACTGAACGCGATGGGCACCACGTTTACGGCCCAGACCTGGGCCGAACCCGAGGAGATCGCCGCCGTCGTCGCCTTCCTGGCCTCCGACGAGTCGAAGTTCATGACCGCCGAACACCTCAGCGTCGACGGCGGCTCCCAGTACTTCTGAGATTCAGGACTGCTTGCGGGTCAGCGTTCCGTACTCAATGCCACCGTGGACGTAGGTCGGGACGACCGGCCAGAACCGCTTCCACGGCGCGAGCTCGGTGGACGGCAGAATCTGTAGCCAGCGCGGATCGGACTTGCACGGATCGGCCATCGTCTTCTCTTTGACCATCGAGTCGTACTGGTCGAGGGCATCTTCCAGCGTGTTCGCGTTCGGGCAGATCTCGCGGCCGTACTTCTCGTGGTAGCCCTTCACACCCGGAATCTTGGACAGCTCGGGCTGCCAGTTGTCCAGCGAGATGCCGTTCTCAGACGAGACCCACACCCCGTCGGGGGTGTTGATCACCAGCGAATGGTTGCCGTCGGTGTGACCGGGCGTCCACAGCAGCGCGATACCGGGGCCAAGCTCGATGTCACCGTCGAAGGTGACGAACTTGTCCGGGTCTACTCCGCCCAGACCGCCGTCGACGTACCAGGCCCACTGCATCGGGTGCAGCGACTCCAGGGTCGCGAGCTCGCGCGAATGCACCAGCATTTTCGCGTCACCGAAAAGCGCCGGACGCGGCTTCGTCTCGCCCTCGATCACTTCGGTGGAACCGAGGATCATCCGCGGATCCTGCACGTGCAGGTGATCGAAGGTGCAGAAGTCGATGTCCTCCGGCGTCAGGCCGACCTGCTTGAGCACGTCGTCGGGCTCGGCGTAGTACTGCAGCACCACCTTCTGCACGAACGAGCCACCCGGAATCTTGTCGATCAACTTCTGCAGGTTCCGGTAGAACGGCGCCTCGGCCGAACCCTCGGGCATCGTCGGCTCGAAGACCAGCGTGCGGGCGACGCCGTCGAAGTCGTCGTACTGCACGATGATCATCCGGTTGATCATCGAGATCAGCGGCATGGTCGGCACCGACACCGCGCTGTTGAAGGCGAAGTCGACCGGGTACGGGGCGGCGGCCACGTCGACCGACTTCACCGCACGCACCTGGCCCTGCTCCTTGAAGCGCACCTTGTACTTTTCGGCGGCCGCCCGCACCGCTGCCAGCCGCTCCCCGCGCGGCCACACCTCGTGCACGCCGTCGAACTCGGGAATGGTTCGCGCGCCGATAGCGGCCAGACTGGAAGCAGCCTTACTCGGGGCAGTCTTGTCCGTCGTGGCAGTCTTGGTGGTCGCGGTCTTGGTGGTCGCGGTCTTGGTGGTCGCGGTCTTGGGCTGAACGCTCGTCACAGAAATTCTCCTCCACTAGGGCTAACACCTCGTATTATACGTCGGCCTATCGGTGGTCCCCCACTGGCCGATGATCCGCCAGGGCCAGATCCTGACTACCCTGAGCGGGTGCCCGGCTTCCTCAAGTTTTCCGTCAACGACCTCGCCCAGTCCGCGGTGTTCGCCGCGATCATCGTGGTCCTCGGTCTGCCCGGCCAGTTCAATCTGGCCAGCGGCGTCCCGATCACGCTGCAGACCCTCGGGGTGATGCTGGCCGGCGCCGTCCTCGGCCCGAAGAAGGGCACGCTGACCGTCGTGATCTTCATGGTCCTGGCGATCGCCGGCCTGCCGATCCTCGCGGGCGGGCGCACCGGCATCGTCGCCTTGAGCTCACCGACCGCTGGCTACTTTCTCGGCTTTCTGCCCGGCGTGCTGGTGATCGGACTGCTCACCGCACTGGCGATGCCGAAGTACGACATCTGGAAGGGCATCGCGATCAACGTGGTCGGCGGTGTCCTGGTGATCTACGCGTGCGGCGTCCTCGGGCTGCTGGCCCGCACCGACCTGAGCGTGGCCGCCACCATCACCACCAACGGCCCGTTTGTGGTCGGCGACGTCGCCAAAGCCATCGTCGCCGCCCTCGTCGCGGCCGCCGTCCACCGGGGCCGCCCCGGCCTGATTGCCCCGCTGCGGCCCACCACCGATTCCTGACCACTGACCGCCATGGGATCCATCGAATTCGACGACGTCGCCCACGCTTTCGGCGACCGCCCGGTCCTGTCCGGGATCACCCTGAAACTCACCGAGCACCGCATCGGGATCGTCGGCGCCAACGGCAGCGGCAAATCCACCCTCGCCCGCATGATGAACGGCCTGATCCTGCCCACCTCAGGCACCGTCACCGTCAACGGCCTCCACGTTGCCAAAAACAAACGGCAGGTCCGGCGGCAGGTCGGCTTCATCTTTTCCGACCCCGACCGGCAGATCATCATGCCGACCGTCCGCGAGGACATCGAACTGTCATTGACCCGGGTGGTCGACGACAAGCGCGAGCGCCGCGACCGCGCCCTGGCCACCCTCGCCGAATTCGGTCTCGCCGACCACGCCGACCAGCCCTCACACACCCTTTCCGGCGGCCAGAAACAACTCCTCGCGCTCGCCGCGATCATGGTGATTGGACCGTCCATCCTGATCGCTGATGAACCCACGACGATGCTAGACCTGCGCAACGCGCTCATGCTGCGCGAAGTGCTCGCCGGCCTCGACGAGCAACTGATCGTGCTGTCCCACGACCTCGATCTGCTCGCCGACTACGACCGCGTGCTGGTCCTGGACGCCGGCCGCGTCGTCGCCGACGACACCCCCGCCGGGGCCCTGGCCTTCTACCGCCGACTCATGTCCTGACCCTTCGACAAGCTCAGGGAGCGACGGGCACGCAGTCGGGGAGCGACGGGCACGCAGTCAGGGAGCGAGGGGCACGCAGTCAGGGAACGACGGGCGCTTGGCGCACCCGATAGCGCAGGTAGGCGCACTGCCCGTCGAGCACGCGGGAATCGATCAGCTCCAGATCCTCGCGCCGGTCGTCGCGCGCGAAGTACGGCGTCCCACCGCCGAGCAGTAGCGGGCTCACCCGGATCCGGTACTCGTCGATCAGGCCCTCGGCCATCGCCGCGTGCGCCAACTGCGCGCCACCGATCGCCAAATCCACCCCGTCCGGCAGTACGGTCCGCCACCGTTCGACCTCCGACCGCAGGCCCCCCTGCGCCAGCCGCGCCTGGCCCACCAGCTCGTCGGGCGACAGCGTCGCGGAGAACACCACCTTCGGCAACGCATTCCAGATCCGCGCGAACTCACGCTCCGCATCGTCGAGGTCCTGCTCCTGCGCGGCGGTCTCCCAATAGAGCATCGTCTCGTACAGGCGCCGCCCCATCAGGTGCACGCCCAGACCGCGCACCTCGGCGGTCGCCGCCGCGAAGGTCTCCGGCCCGGGCACCCCCCAATCGAAGGAGCCGTCGGGGCCCTTAATGTAGCCGTCCAGCGACACCGTCAACGAGTACGTCACCAGATTCATCACCCCAGTATCCCCCGTACCGCCGACATCGGCTCTCCGATACCGACCCGGCATACTTAAGTGCCATGGCGATGCTCGGCACCTATGTTCCCGGCCGGTCACCGCTGCATCGCATGGCGGCCGGTCCCAAACTCGTGGCACTCCTCGCCTCGGTCATCACCCTGGCGATCGTGGTGACCACCCCGGTGGGCGCGGCGGTGGCCGTGGCGAGCACCGTCGTCGTCTTCGCCCTCGCCGGTATCGGGCCGCGGCTGGCCTGGCCGATGCTGCGCGGCCCGCTGCTCATCGTGGCTCTCATCTTCGCCATGCAGGTGGTGATCACCGACTGGGCGCGCGCAGTCGTGGTGTGCGCGGTACTGCTGGCCTCCCTCGGTCTGGCCACCGTCGTCACCCTCACCACCCGCACGTCCGACATCCTCGAGGCCCTGCTGCGGCTGCTGAAACCGCTGGAAAAACTCGGCGTTCGGACAGATTTAATTGCCATGGCTCTAGCCTTGACAATCCGCTCGGTCCCGCTGATCGCGGAAGTCTTCACGCAAGTCGACCAGGCACGACGAGCCCGCGGTCTGCGCCCGAGCCCCCGCGTCCTGCTGGTTCCGGCCGTGCTCGCCGCCTTGGCGACCGCCGACGGCTTCGCGGACACCCTGGCCGCCCGCGGGCTGGACTAGGCTCTAGTCACCTACGTATATCACCGACGTACCCCGACCTACGCACCGTAAGGAACTCTCCCGTGTCTGCGAACATCTACGACAACGTGACCACGGTTGTCGGCCGCACCCCGCTGGTCCGACTGAACCGCATCACCGACGGCGCCGCGGCCACCGTCCTGGCCAAGCTCGAGTTCTACAATCCGGCCAACTCGGTCAAGGACCGCCTCGCAGTCGCCATCGTCAACGCCGCCGAGGCCGACGGCACCCTGCCCGAGGGCGGCACCATCGTGGAGGCCACCTCCGGCAACACCGGCATCGCCCTGGCGATGGTCGGCGCAGCCCGCGGCTACAACGTGGTGCTGGCCATGCCGGAAACCATGTCCAAGGAGCGCCGCGCGCTGCTGCGTGCCTTCGGCGCCGAACTGATCCTGACCCCCGGTGCCGAGG
>NZ_JBAQWU010000002.1:0-7481 GCF_049299075.1 Gordonia sp. (in: high G+C Gram-positive bacteria) | reverse complement strand
AGTCGAGCATGAAGGAGATGAGGCTCGGCTCGGGACGACCCATAGCGTCAACCACGACTGGGAGTCTACTGCCAATCGGATTATCGAAGAAGCCTGCCGGCACCGCAATCTGATCCTGCAGTTGTTCCAGCGCCCGATTGCTGGTGTATACGATCCGGTACTGCGGTACCTTCTGCGACATCTGGTGACCTTACCTTAACCAGCACCTGTTCCGCCAACCACGAGGAACGCCCGCCGCTGCGCGACCACGTCGCCCACCAGGTCCCGTACCTGGTCCGGGATCCCTCCCCCGGCCACGAGCGTCGCGAAATCCATGGTGGCGCTGCGCAACACACGCAACGAGATGCACGTGCCATCGGAGGCCAACGGCGGGATCATCGCATGCAACCGGACGGCGTACCCGTGCCGTCCGATACCGGACAACCTGCCGTCCACCCAAGGCTGCGCATCGTCGAGCCGGCGCCCAGCCCCCAGTGCCAGCCGAACCGCGAGTCGGCGGACGCTGGCCTCGCTGTCGAACGTGACGTTTGTCCGCTCCAGTCCGGCGCCGCGCTCGATCCACACCCGATCGGGGCCAGTCACCAGAATGTCCGTGACGGCGGCATCGGCGAGGATCCCCTCCAGCGGCCCGGCACCGACCAGCTCGGTCTGCAAATAGCGAAGAGCAGCGAGCAGATCCGTGTCGGAGAGCAGACCGCCGGACTCGCTGCGCACCGCCTCGGCGATGGCCTGTGCGTCCGGCTCGGCGGAACGAGTCGCCAGTTGCTCACGGACCCTGTCGAGCAGGTCCGCATGTTGCGGCAGGCCAGTCACCCGATCACTCCGCGCCGTGGGTCAAGTAACTCGAGCACTACCCGGGCCGAGCGCACCTCCGGACTGTGCGCCGGCGGTCGCACCCCGCCCTCCTCACATCGCCGCGCCAGCGCCCGGCGGGTGCGCAGGGTGGTCACCAACCGCACCCCGACCGCGTCCGCCACCTGCTCGGCGGTCAGTCCTCCCGGCGCCGGACCACGCACCACCAGACCCAGCTCACTGCGTACCGGTTCACCACCCAACGCCAGCCGCGTCAACAGCTTTCGTGTCGCCGCGACACCCGGCACCGAAGCCGCGGTCAGCACAACGACGAGATCAGCCGAATCCAGCACGCCCTGCGCCGCAGGATCGACGGCGCGGCCGAGGTCGGCGATCACCGTCTCACCATTGGTGCGCGCCGCATCGAGCACGGCCAGCACAGTCTCCGGCGAGAGCGGGGCGCCGTCGTCGCGGCTTCGCGTCACCACGCGCAGCCGGTCACCTATCCGAGGCAATGCCGCGGCCAGCGCCGGACCGGCAATGCTGCCAGTCTCGCCGGTGATGTCGTTCCAACGCAGCCCCGAGGTCGCTTCCATACCGAGTAACAGATCCAGACCCGCACCCCCGGGTTCCACATCCAGGAGCAAGACCCCGGGTGCCTGTCGGCTGGCGGTCTCGGCGAGCACCGCGGCGAACGTGCTCGTCCCGACACCGCCGTGCCCCCCGACCACGCAGAGCACCGGTGCCGCGGCCCGGTGCGGTCGCCGCAGACTCGACAGCGCGGCGACCAGGCGGGCTTCCTCTGCGGGCAGGACGAATCCGCCCTGCGCACCGACCGCCAGGCCGCGGCGCCAGGTGTCGGCATCAGATTCTCGCGCGCCGACTACCAGCACACCTTCGCGGGCCGGGAGACGACTGGCGACGAGTTGTTCGAGAGCCGCTCCGTCAACCACCACTGCCCCGGCGCGCAGCCACTGCGGCCGACATCGCAGCGGATCGGCCTGCACGCTGCGATAGCCAGCTGCCGCGCCACAACGCGCGACATCGTCGGACAATGCCGTCCCGGTGAGCGCGAGCAGAACCTCGGTCATACCGCCTAGCGTGCGACACCGATCCAGCATTGCACCAGAGCGATTTCCACAGGTTCGTCGTCCGGGGCCGGGTTTTCCACAGGACCCTTCGACAAGCTCAGGGAGCCTGAGAACACTCAGGGAGCGGGAATAGTGCTAGCCAGTGAACGGCGGGACGAACTCGCAGGGCACCTTCACCGGGTGCTCCGGGTCCAGCGCATTGAGCACCGTGTAGGCCGCGCGGCGGGAGCCGGCGATGGCCAGGTGGTCGCTGTAGTCCTGCGCGCAGGTGTCTTGCATGACGATGTTGCGCACGTTCTCCCCGCGCCGGCCGGGTACCAGGCCACTGGTGTACGGGATCACCAGCTCGTCGTAGCGGGTGGCGATATTGGTGTAGTTGATGCCCTTGACGTATGGGCTGCCGCCGGCCCAGATCTTCTTGTGCATCGGGGAGCCCGCCATCATGCCGCCGCAGCCGATGCAGAACGGCATCGGGAAATCGCCGAGGGCCGCGCCGAGCATGCGGGATTCGGGAATCACGTCGCCGGTCCCTCGCCACAGCGGGGCCAGGGACACATAGTTGGTCACCTTGTCGGCACCGCCGAGGTACTTCAGGTAGTAGGTCGGCATGTAGGTACCCTGCGAATGGCCCACCAGATCGACGGTCTGCGCGCCGGTCGAACGCCGCACCTTCTCGACGAACCGGTCCAACTGCCGGGCGCTCACGTCCTGCCGATCCATGCCGCCGATCGCGGTGAACGGCCACGGCAGCCCGGGCAGCGCACCGTAGGTCAGCGCGTACACGCAGTAGCCGCGGTTGCGCAGCATCGGCACGTACGAACCCCAGTTGGTGGTCTTCGCACCGCCGGTGCCGTGCACCAGGATCACCGGGCGCGGATGCTCAGGCGAGGGCTTGCAGTTCCAGTCATTGGAGCCGGGCAGATCGCCGCCGGGATGGCTCAGTTCAAAGGGGATACCGCTGAAAAAGTTGTAGACCTCGGGGAGCTTTCCGTTCGGCGCGGCCAACGCCGGGCTCGTCGTCGTCATTCCGAGAAGGATGAGCAGCGCCGCCGCCATCGCCGTCGCGATCTTGCCCATTGCGTTCTTCGACACCATCGCCGGTTTCTCCCCATCTCCCAAGCATCTGCTTGGTCACGGACGCTAACAGGTCGACGAGAAGCGCGGGGAGGAATCTCCGCCAGCAGGCACATTGCTCCCCAAATAGGTGATGGCCCCGACCAGGGGGGAGGAGGTCGGGGCCATCTGCATTCAGCCCCGGGGGGTCGGGCTGAATGCGTGCCGATCAAGATCGACAACTGCGAAGTTACACCTGTTTCACAAACCTCGGCAACTTACCCGATGGCGTGTCAAATAGGACTCTTCGGAACCAAAATTCCGTCGTTCGCCGCGCATAGCCGCGGTAACGGACGTACTCTCGCGGCGTGACTTCGACGTCGCCCGCCCGCACCGCAGCGTTCTTCGACCTGGACAAGACTGTCATCGCCAGGTCGAGTGCCCTTGCCTTCACCCGCCACTTCTACGAGGGCGGACTACTGACCAAACGCGCCATGCTCCGCTCGGCAATCGCGCAGCTGCAGTTCCTGCTCACCGCCGATCCAGCACACCATGTTGAGCGGATGCGCAAACACGTCACGGATATGAGCGCCGGATGGGAGGCCGCCACCGTGCGATCAATAGTGACCGAGACACTCGACGATGTGGTGCGACCGGTGATCTTCATTGAGGCTGCCGCACTGATCGCCGAACACAAAGCCGCTGGCCGGGACGTCGTACTCATTTCGGCGTCGGGCATGGAGATGGTGGAGCCAATCGGCGCACTACTCGGCGTCGACTTGGTGCGCGCCACCGAAATGGCACTGATCGACGGACACTACTCGGGCGAGATCAAGTTCTACTGTTACGGCGAGGCCAAGGCGGACGTCATGCGCGAGCTGGCCGACGAACGCGGCTACAACCTCACCGACTGCTACGCGTACTCCGACTCGGCCACCGACATTCCGATGCTCGCCCTGGCCGGCCACCCCGCCGCAGTGAACCCCGACAAGACGCTGCGCTCGCACGCCGTCGACCAGGGCTGGGAGATTCTGGACTTCCCGAACCCCGCGCCCCTGGTCGATTGGTCAAGCAACACCACCCGCGGATGGACCGCTTTCGCGGCCAGCGTCACCGTCCTGGCCGCGGCCGCAGCGACCTACGGCATCGTCCATCTGCTCAGCGAGCGACACGATGCGGCATGAGTTTTCGCAAACCCTTGATGTGACGCTCGTCACCATGTAGAAAGTAGGTACGGAACAAATTCAAGGCCAAGTTCGGATCAGAAGAGAAGACCCGAATTCCCGAGAAAGCGTTCCCAGCACGGACGGCAAGCACCCACGCGGAGCGCGCCGCGATAGGGCAGAAGCGTTGTGCACCTGCGACATTGGGACCATCGGTCCGTACCGAGATTCCTTTCCCTCGCCGAGGTGATCCCACAACCCACCTTGCACGCTTGGTAACTTGGGCCCGTGCTCGTGGGCGGCACCTGAACCGGAATTCCGGCACAGGGGTCGCCCACAATACTGTCCGGGACCAGTGCTGCGAGGACACCGCTCCGATGTCGCGATTCTTGCCGATAGGCGCGGGCATACCGCGACAGATCAGCGCGGACCATTCAGCGTGCCGCGTCGGCAATCGATTTGGCTTCGACCGCACCGGCCGTCATGGCCTGACAGCACAGCACGATCCACTCCGCGAGCGCCTGCGGGTCGCCAGTCGCAAACCGCGCTGCAGACTCCCGATAGTCCCCCAACCTGCGTAACCACGTCACTTCCGGAACACCCAGCAGATGCGGATCCAGGCCGGTGGCCGCACTCACCAGACGAGAAGCGCCGCGTGCCACCACACCGTTGCCGTGCTCGAAGGGCGCGAGCACCAGGAGCTCGCCGTGCACGACGGCGGCGAGCACCGCGGCAGGCACGGTGGTCGCGCCCGTGACTAACTGCCCAAGCAGATCCAGCCGCTGGGCAATGTGCGGCTCGTCGCGCGGACGGCCGAGCCGCTCGGGCGCGGTCAGTTCGGCGGCTGCCAGCGAATGCAACCGGGCCAGCGACTGCATCGGCGCGCGCCGGAACACCGCCACCTCGCGGTCGAGAGAGTCCGGGTCCAGGGCCTGTGCCACCCGGATCGCACCGGACATCACCGGATCGTCGAAGTCATGCTCGCGGTTGAGCTCGGTGGTCGCCCCTTCCATCGCCGCCGAGCTACGACCACCCCGCCACGACGACTCCCGCGAGGTCTTGTCCCAGCCGCGCAGATTCACCGGATGCCGGTGCACTCCGGCGAGCGATTCACCAGCTTCCTCCGCGGCGGCGGCGACGCCGGGCAGGTCGAGTAGTGGCTGGAGCGGATCGGTCACCCGGCTAAGCCTAGTGCGCGCGGGGCCAGACCGGCGCTCGCCACGGTCGCGCTCCATTGACCGTGCCGCACTGACCGTTCATCGCGCCCTACCCACCCGCGACCTCGGTCCCATTACGCTTGACGATATGGGTGATTACGCTCACATCCATCAGTCCTCCCGAGCTGTGCCACAGCAGTCGACAACCGAAAGGCAGCCACCATGTCGTCTACCGATCAGGTCTTCGTTCCGTCCGCAGAGTTCGCCGCGCAGGCCAACGCCACCGAAGAGATGTATGCGCGCGCCGATGCGAACCCCGACGAGTTCTGGGCCGAGCAGGCACGACGGCTCGACTGGGCCGTCCCGTTCACCAATGTGCTCGACTGGTCCGACGCCCCGTTCGCCAAGTGGTACGCCGACGGCAAGCTGAACGTCGCGGTCAATTGCGTGGACCGGCACGTCGACGCAGGCAAGGGTGACCGCGTCGCGATCCACTGGGTCGGGGAGCCCGGCGACACCCGCGACCTCACGTACCGTCAACTCAAAGACGAGGTCTCCAAGGCCGCCAACTACTTCACGTCGATCGGCCTGCAGTCCGGCGACCGCGTTGCCATCTACATGCCGATGGTCCCCGAAGCGATCATCACGATGCTCGCGTGCGCCCGGCTGGGCCTGACTCATTCGGTGATCTTCGCCGGGTTCTCCTCGGCGGCGCTGCGCGCTCGGGTCGACGATGCCGGCGCCAAGGTCGTCGTGACCACCGACGGCCAGTACCGTCGCGGTGAGCCCGCACCGCTCAAGATCGCGGTCGACGAGGCGCTAGGCACCGGTGAGCGCGCCGCGGCGTCTGTGGAGAAGGTCGTCGTCGTCCGCCGCACCAACCACGATCCGGATCTGCCGTGGGTCGATGGCCGCGACGTCTGGTGGGAGGACACCGTCGACGAGTCCTCCGCGCACCACGAGGCGGAGGCGTTCGACGCCGAGCACCCGCTGTTCCTGCTGTACACCTCGGGCACCACCGGCAGCCCGAAGGGCATCGTGCACACCTCCGGCGGCTACCTGACGCAGGCTGCGTACACGTTCCACAATGTCTTCGACCACAAAGAAGGCCGCGACGTTTTCTGGTGCACCGCCGATATCGGCTGGGTGACGGGCCACACCTACATCGTGTACGGACCGCTCGCCAACGGTGCCACCGAAGTGGTCTACGAGGGCACCCCCAACTCACCCGATGAGCACCGGCACTTCCAGATCATCGAGAAGCTCGGCGTGACGACCTACTACACCGCGCCGACACTGATCCGCACCTTCATGAAGTGGGGCGCGGAGATTCCCGGCGCCCACGACCTGAGCTCACTGCGTGTCCTCGGCAGCGTCGGCGAGCCGATCAACCCGGAGGCCTGGCGCTGGTACCACAAGGTGATCGGCGGCGGCCGCTGCCCGATCGTCGACACCTGGTGGCAGACCGAGACCGGCGGCATCATGGTGGCCCCGCTGCCCGGCGTCACCGCTTGCAAGCCCGGCTCGGCCATGCGCCCGCTGCCCGGCATCAGCGCCAACATCGTCGACGACAACGGCAATGAGCTCGCCCGGGGCGAACAAGGCTACCTGGTGCTCGACCGCCCGTGGCCGGGCATGCTCCGCGGCATCTGGGGCGACCCGCAACGTTTCAAAGACACCTACTGGTCCCGCTTCGCTGATCAGGGCTGGTACTTCGCTGGCGACGGCGCGCGCTACGACGACGACGGCGCCCTCTGGGTGCTCGGTCGCGTCGACGATGTCATGAATGTCTCCGGCCACCGCATCTCCACCGCCGAGGTGGAGTCCGCACTGGTGGCGCACCCGGCCGTCGCCGAGGCCGCCGTGATCGGCGCGTCCGATGCCACCACCGGCCAGGGCATCGTCGCCTTCGTGATCCTGATGGAGCACGCCGAACCGGGCGACGAGCTCATCGCCGAGTTGCGCAACCAGGTCTCCACCGATATCTCGCCGATCGCCAAGCCACGCGAGATCAATCTGGTGCCTGAACTGCCCAAGACCCGCTCGGGCAAGATCATGCGCCGCCTACTCAAGGACGTCGCCGAAGGCCGCGAACTAGGCGACACCTCAACCCTGGTGGACCCATCGGTGTTCGAAGCGATCCGCGTGCAGCGCAGCTGACGCCGACGCGACCGTCCACCCCCGCCGTGTCGCGACCCTCCCCGACAGTCGCGGTCCCTGCAGCC
>NZ_JBAQWU010000001.1:0-15158 GCF_049299075.1 Gordonia sp. (in: high G+C Gram-positive bacteria) | reverse complement strand
GACCCACCCGATCGTCGCTCCCATCCGTGACCTCGCCGATGTCGAGGTCAATTTCGACGGCATCACCTACGCCAAGGGCGCGTCGGTGCTCAAACAACTCGTCGCCTACGTCGGCCTCGAGCCGTTCCTCACCGGCCTGCGCGAGTATTTCGGTGCGCACCGCTTCGGTAACGCCACTTTCGCCGATCTCGTCGGCGCGTTGGAACGCGCTTCCGGACGCGATCTATCGACCTGGGGCGACCAGTGGCTCAAAACTACCGGCATCAACGTGCTGACCCCAGAATTCACCGTCGACGATGACGGCCGCTTCACTGCCTTCGCCGTCCGTCAGTCCGGTGCCACGCCCGGCGCCGGGGAGACCCGCGTCCATCGCCTGCGCATCGGTATCTACGACGACGATCCCCAGGCCACCGGCACGCTGGTCCGCGTCCATCAAGTCGAAGTCGACATCGCCGGTGCACTGACCGAGGTACCCGGATTGACCGGGATAGCCCGCGGCCAGTTGGTCCTGCTTAACGACGACGACCTCACTTATGCCTCGGTCCGCTTGGACCCCGAGTCGCTCGCCGTCGCCACGGCCCGAGTCGCCGACATCGCCGACTCGATGCCGCGCACGCTGGTCTGGTCGGCCGCCTGGGAGATGACCCGGCAGGCCGAGATGCGGGCCCGCGACTTCGTCGCTCTGGTATCGGCAGGCATCGGCGCCGAGTCAGAGGTCGGAGTGGTGCAGCGTGTGCTGCTGCAGGCGGCCACGGCAGTCGAGACATACACCGACCCGGCGTGGGCGGGCAACGGTGGACGCGCGGCCTTCGCCGCACGCTTGCTCGAACTGGCCCGTGCGGCCGCCGCCGGAAGCGATCATCAGCTCGCCTTCGTCAGTGCACTGCTGGGCGGTCCGCTCAACGACGACCAGCTTCCGCTCGTCCGCGCTGTCTTCGATGGCGACGATCCGGCGACCGTCGGCCTGCCGGGGTTGACCGTCGACACCGAACTGCGTTGGAAGCTACTCAAGGCACTCGCCACGGCTGGCGCGGTCGGCAGCGAGGTAATCGACGCCGAGGCGCAGCGCGATAATACTGCCGCCGGCGCCCGGCACGCCGAGGCCGCCCGGGCCGCGCGCCCACTGGCTGAGGCCAAGGAGGCCGCGTGGGCCACCGCGTTCGATGACGACACCGTTGCCAATGTGACCGTACGGTCCATGGTCGAGGGCATTGTCCGCCCCGGGCAGACTGCGCTGTTGACGCCGTTCACCGAGCGCTACTTCGCGCAGGTGCGCGCACTGTGGGCCCGGCGCTCCAGTGAAGTCGCCCAGACCGTCGTGGTCGGCCTGTATCCCGGCTGGGAGATCAGCGCGGCCGGGTTGACTGCCGCCGATGCCTTCCTGGCCCCCGGCGACATCCCACCCGCCCTGGAACGACTGATCCGCGAGGGCCGTTCGGGAGTCGAACGGGCGCTGGCAGCCCGACTGTTTGACGCGAACTGAGTCGGGCGACCGACAAAGACAGAGATCCCCTGCCGGTAACTACCGGCAGGGGATCTTTGTCAGTTCGGGGTAATGATTCCGTGCTGGTTGGCGGCTACGGCCGCGCGACAGCGGTGGCCATCACGCGCAGCGCGGCGACCAGACCATCGATCAGCTGGTTATCGCGGAACGCCGGAACGGCGGCCGTCACGCCCAACTCGGCGACGCGGTCGTTGATCCGGCCAGCAACCTCGCTGCCGGACACCACGGCGATGTCGCGGGTATTCGGCGAGACCGCGATGAGCGCGGCGTACGCGGGCTCCGGGCAGCGGGCCAGGATGGCGCGGGCGTCGGCGTGCACATCGGAACCGAGGTCGCCGATGTAAGTCGAGAAGCGCACCTCGGCGAGGTTGCTCGCGTCACGCAGAGCTTCGTCGAGCGCAATCAACTCGTCGCGACTGAACGGCGGGGTGTCCATGACATTGCCCGGGAACAGTGCTGTCGAGATCCGGCCACTGGCCGTGACGGACGAGCCAATCGGCAGACCCTCGTCGTTGTAGATGCCGCCCAGGTCGACGACCCCGGAGCGCTGCGGAACGATGTCACCACTTGCCACTTGCGTACCCTCCTTCGACATCCGACGGATCGAAATGGCGCGGCAGAGCCATTGGCTCAATATCGGTCGCGCTGTACAGGGCGGGCGCGAGCGTCCACTCCTGGTCGAGCGAGTATGCCGGCAACTTCGGGCGCTTCATACCCGAGGAGAACAGCATCGACACTACGCAGCCGGCGACGGCGATCAGCACGAGGACGATCACCGTCAAACCGATCGGCACAATATAGCTTTCCACTATCAGCCTTTCGACGAGCGTTCCGCGGGGCGGAACGCACCCAGCCCACAGGATGTGGGCCGCCTTTACGGTCTCTAATCTAACCCACCGGCGAGCGCCGCGTGCGCAGAGGGCCTACAGCGCGTCGTAGATCTTCCGGCGATGGGCAACAATGGGGTGGGTGAGCACCTTTTACGACGAAGTCGGCGGCGAAGCGACCTTCCGAGCGATCACCGAACGGTTCTACGCGGAAGTCCGCAATGACGAGTTGCTACTGCCGATGTATCCCGAAGAAGATCTCACTGGCGCCACCCGCCGGCTGGCAATGTTCCTCGAGCAGTATTGGGGCGGCCCGACCACCTATTCCGATCAACGCGGCCATCCGCGCCTGCGGATGCGGCATGTGCCGTACACGATCGGCCCCCTGCAGCGGGATGCCTGGTTGCGTTGCATGGACATCGCGGTGGGTTCGATTCCGGCCGACGTGCTCGACGATGAGCACCGCGCGCGCCTCACCCGGTACTTCCACCAGGCCGCACACTCACTGATGAACAGCCCAATGTGATCGGTGGTGTGAAAGAATACGCACGTGAGTGCTGATACTTCTCCGGCCGCCCGCGGCCACGAGCTACTGCGACCCGACGCCGACTGGTGGCGGGGTGCGGTCATCTATCAGATCTACCCGCGGTCGTTTTCCGACCTGAACGGTGACGGTGTCGGCGACCTGGCCGGCGTAATCGACAAGCTCGGGTACCTCGAGCTCCTGGGTGTCGACGCCATCTGGCTGTCCCCCATTATGCGGTCCCCCATGGCCGATCACGGCTACGACGTCTCTGACCCCCGCGACATCGACCCACTGTTCGGCGACCTCGCCACCTTCGACGAGCTCATCGCCGAGGCGCACGGGCGCGATATCGCGGTCACCATGGACCTGGTGCCCAATCACACCAGCTCCCAACACGCCTGGTTCTCCGCCGCCCTGGGCGCTGGCCCGGGCAGCGCCGAACGTGAGCGCTACATCTTCCGCCCCGGCCGCGGTGACCACGGCGACCTGCCCCCGAACAACTGGCCGTCGGTCTTCGGCGGTCCAGCGTGGAGTCGCGTGCGCGAGGCCGACGGTGAACTCGGCGAGTGGTACCTGCACTTGTTCGCCCCATCGCAGCCCGACCTCAACTGGGAGAACCCGGAGGTGATGGCCGATCTGGAAGAAACTATGCGCTTCTGGCTCGACCGCGGCATCGACGGCTTCCGGATCGACGTCGCCCACGGGATGGCCAAAGCCGATGGCCTGCCCGACCTGCAGGGACCGGCCGTGGTCCTCAAACACACCGACGACGATCCGCGCTTCAACAACGACGCCGTCCATGAGATCCATCGCCGTATCCGCGCCGTCTCCGACCAGTACCCGCGGACGATGAACGTCGGCGAAATCTGGGTGGATTCGCCAGCGGCCTTCGGCAAGTACGTGCGCCCCGACGAGTTGCACCTGGGCTTCAATTTCCGGTTGGCCAGCGCCCGGTTCGAGGCCACGGCGATTCGTGCGGCAATCGACGAGTCCCTCGCCGCGGTGCACGCCGTCGGCGCCACCCCCACCTGGACCCTGTCGAATCACGACGTCGAACGGGAAGTGACACGGTACGCCCCGACGCTGCCTGACGATGCCGAGGATCGGGCACATGCGACCGAGCGAGCCCTCGGCGTCGGCATCGCCCGGGCCCGCGCTATGGCGCTGGTCGAGCTGGCCCTGCCGGGCACCGTCTTTATCTACCAGGGCGCCGAATTGGGCCTGCCCAATGTGGACTTGCCCGATGAGGCTCTGGTCGATCCGGTGTGGCACCGGTCGGGCGGCACCGTGCGCGGCCGTGACGGCTGCCGCGTCCCCCTGCCGTGGGAGGGCGATCAGGCACCGTACGGTTTCTCCACCGCCGAGAGCACATGGCTGCCGATGCCCGACGACTGGGACCGATTCACAGTGGAAACCCAGCTGGAGGACATCGACTCCACCCTGTCGCTGTACCGGCAGGCGATCGAGTTGCGGTATGCGCGGCCGGAGCTCCGCGGCGACGCCGTCGACTGGTACGAGGCCCCCGCGGGCTGTCTGGCCTTCCGGCGGCCGGGCGGTCTGATCTGCGCGCTCAACGCCACCGACAGCCCGGTGCCGTTCCCGCACGGCCAGATCCTGCTGACTAGCCTCCCCATGGTCAACGGCATGCTCCCGCCGAATTCGGCCGCCTGGCTGGTCTGAATCCGGACGCGGCTAACGCACCGACAGGCCCAGTGTGTCGCGGCGCGCGTAGACCGAGCCGAAGCGGGCGTCGAGGCGGATCCACGCTGGGGAGCGCCGCACGCGCACCGGCTCGTCCGCGGCGATCGCCTCGATCGGCGAGTCTTCGCCGATCTCGCGGCCACGTGCATCCCGGATAAAGCCCATCCCGGTCAGCGCGAAGACCGCGCGCATGCGGACGCCCGCCGCCTCGCCGGGAGCCTCCGCGGAGGTCACCGAGATCACTTCCTGGTCGAGCAGTGAACCAGCGGTGCCCAGCGGCCCAGATTCCTCGCGGGCGACGAGAGTTCCTTTGCGCGCCAACAAGATCAGTTCCCGCGCCGGGATGTCGTCGAGGTGGCCGAAGCCGACACTGCCCGGGAGTGCCCCGCGCCAGGCGGCCGGGAGGGCGAAGCCGAGCCCGACCGGATCCTCACCGCGTCCCAGCGAGTCGGCCAGCACGCTGGCGTCGGCGACGACGTCGCTCGGGTCCACCGCACCGAATACCGACCGGGTAGCGAGAATATCGAAGCCGGTACGCACCCACAGGCCGACCCGGCCGTCGTCGCGTTGCTTAAGCCGCACCACCCCGGAGTCGTCGATGCGTGCCGCGCGCGCAACGAACGCTGCCACATCGCCGCGGTCGGAATCCGCCGCGAGCCGCAGGCCCGTCATCGGCCGGTCGACTCGCGCAGAAACGACTGCAAGTACTCTTTCTCGGTCGGCGGCAGTCGGCGCGGACGTTGGGTGTCGATGTCGAAGGACACCAATTGCGTGGTGGCAACGACGGCCGGCGTGCTCCCGGGGGCGGCTCCATGCGGCCGCACCTCGTAGCCGACGGTGAAGTCGACGGCGCGCACTCGGGTAGTGAACATGGTGACTGAGATCGGTGACTCGTCGTGCCGGATCTGCCCTTGGTACTTCACATGCAGATCGGCCACCAGGCAGCCCGTGCGCATCGGATGGGTGGGCTTGTCGTCATAGAACAGCCAGGGGATGCGGGCTTCTTCGAGGAGCGTCACCATCCGGGCATGATTGATGTGCGCGAAGACGTCCATATCCGACCAGCGCACCGGCACCTGCACCACATAACCCTCCGTGGTGCGATGCCCTGAGCCTTCGAAAAGCCTACGATCACTCATTCACCCCACCCTACGCAGCCGTCAGACCACGCTCCGCAACGCCCGCACCGCCACCGTCAGTCCGGCTAATCCCGGCGTCTCCTCCGCCATCACCTGACTCACGGTGGCGCGCACGCGCGCGAGTTGCGTACTGCGCGCGGACTCCCAGTCGGCGATCTTGGCCGCGGCGCTCTCCTCCGGCTCGGACAATTGCAGGATTGCCAGAGTCAAACCGCGGACCAGCGAATGCAGGTCGTCGCGCAGCGCCAGCCTGGCGAGCAGATGCCAGCGGTCCGCCCCGTCCTGCTTGCCGACGGCATCGAGCAGCTCGTCGATGGCGAACCGCTCGAGCACCGCGAACGCCAGATCCCCCACCTCATCCTGATCGCGGTCGGCAATTTCCGACAGATCAGCGACATCGAGTAGATGCAGCCGGTACGGCGCCATTGCCACCGACCGCGCCAACTCCGGATCGGCGCCCCGTTCGACGAAGCTCGCGGCCGCCCGGTCGATGGCCTCGGCGATGGTGGGCCGAGCCCATTCATCGATCAGCGGAGTCAGTCTGCGCACCTGCGCATAGCGGCGCACCTCCGCCGCGATCGGCAGCGGCTGCGGCCGATGTTCCAGGAACCATCGCGAAGCACGGACCAGCAGGATCCGTTCAGTCCGCGTCATCGCATCGAGCAGTGCTACATCGCGCACCGCACCACGGAGTCGGGCTATCTGCTCGCTGAATCCGAAGACCGCGTTGGTGGCGGTGAAGGCGCGTGCCACGTCTTCGGCAGTCGCGGTGGTGGCCTCGGCCATCTGGAACGGATAGGTGATCCCACCGTCGTCGACGATCAGATTCACCAACGCTGTCGCGCCGATCTCCCGGCGGAGACGATGCACACCGATGCCGTCGGCGAAGCGCGCGTGCAACGGTTCCGGGAAATAGTTGAGCACGAGCGGATCAAAGACGTCACCGTCGAGTAGCGCGGTACCGTTCAGCTCAGCCTTCATATCGAGCTTGACGTGCGCCATCACCGTCGCAAGTTCCGGGCTGGTCAGGCCTCGCCGCAGGGCCGAGTCACGTCGTTCGAGCAACGCCTCCGGGGTGGGCAGTGTCTCCAGGGCCAAGTCGACACCGTCGGCGGCGAGCTGGGCAAGTACCCGTGCGTACAGGTCTGCGTCGTCGTCTGCCGTCGCCCGCGCGCATCCGAGTGCCGCGTTCTGGGCGATGTTGTCATCGAGAACCAGACCAGCCACCTCCGCGGTCATCGACTCCAGGAGCGCAGTCCGATCGGCCGCTGCGAGCGTGCCCGCCCCGATCTGCGCGTCGAGCAGAATCTTAATGTTCACCTCGTGGTCGGAGCAGTCGACGCCGGCCGAGTTGTCGAGCGCATCGGTGTTGATGCGTACACCACACAGGTCGGCTTCGACGCGACCCCGTTCGGTGACCCCAAGGTTGCCGCCCTCGCCGACGACGCGGGCACGCAAGGTGTCCGCGCTGACGCGGACAGCATCGTTGGCTTTGTCGCCGACCGCCGAATCGGGTTCGTCGGATGCTCGAATGTAGGTGCCGATGCCGCCGTTAAAGACCAGATCGACCGGGGCGCGCAGGATCGCGCGGATCAGTTCCGGCGGCGCCAGTGCCGTGACACCGTCCGGCAGGCCGAGCGCGGCGCGCACCTGCGCGCTGACCGGAATCGACTTCACTTCTCGCGACCACACGCCCCCGCCCGCACTGATCAATCCGGTGCGGTAGTCCGCCCACGATGATCGCGGCAGCGCAAACAGGCGCTCCCGCTCGGCGTAGCCCACCGCGGCGTCCGGCGTCGGGTCCACAAAGATGTGCCGATGGTCGAAGGCCGCGACCAGTCGGGTGCACGGAGACGCCAGCATCCCGTTTCCGAAGACGTCGCCGCTCATATCGCCAACGCCTACCGCGGTGAACTCCTCGGTCTGCACGTCGATGCGCAGTTCAGCGAAATGCCGCTTGACCGCTTCCCAGGCGCCGCGGGCGGTAATGCCCATCGCCTTGTGGTCGTACCCGACCGAGCCGCCAGAGGCGAAGGCATCGCCGAGCCAGAAGCCGTAGTGCCCGGCAATCGCGTTGGCGATGTCGGAGAAGCTCGCGGTGCCCTTATCGGCGGCCATCACCAGGTACGGGTCATCGCCGTCCCGACGCACCACCGCGCGCGGTGGGACGATAGTCCCGTCCGGCGCCCGATTGTCGGTGAGCTGGATCAGCGCGGCGACATAGGCGCGATAGCATGCGATTCCCTCCTCGCGGAGATTCTCCGCTGGTGGCTGGCGAACGACGAAACCACCTTTGGCACCGGCCGGGACGATCACCGCATTCTTCACCGCCTGCGCCTTGACCAGGCCCAGAACCTCGGTACGGAAGTCTTCGCGCCGATCGGACCAGCGACATCCACCGCGGGCGACGCCGCCGAAGCGCAGGTGTACGCCCTCCACGCGTGGCGCGTGGACAAAGATCTCGTACTGTGGGCGCGGCGCCGGGGCCAGCGCCAGTTCCGCAGTGGCGATCTTGACCGCGAGGGTCGAGGAGAACTCGCCGTCGATCTCGGCGCATTCGGGATCGACGTGCCGGAAATAGTTGGTCCGCAACGTCGCCCGAATCACTGCAGCCAGTGCGGACAACACGCGATCGGCATCCAGACTGAGCACGTCGGCCAGGTGCGCGTCGAGCCTCTGCGCCGCCGCAGTCGCCCGATTCGTGCGCTCGGCGTCGGTCATCGTCGGATCGAAGGACGCCAGGAATACCTCGGTCAGCGCACCCGCCACCTCGCGATACTCGGCCAGCACCTCAGCGAAGTGCGTCACACTGCTGCCAACGCCACACTGGCGCAAATACCGCACGTACGTACGCAGGAGTGAGACCTCGGCGCTGGTGAGCCCGGCCGCGAGTACCAGCCGATTGAGCGAGTCAGTTTCGGTGTCACCTGTCCACATGCGGCGGAAGGCTTCCGCCACGCGCACTTCCTTGTCATCGAACCCGGTTGGCGCGGATTCGGTGGCTGGCTGAACGGCGAACTCATAGATCCGGACACCTAACCCGTCGGCGCGGTCGACACGGTAGGGGTGCTCGTCCAGCACGATCAGCCCCAGGCTGGCGAGCATCGGGAGCACGTCGGTAAGCGCAGCGTCGCGGCCAGCCAGATAGAAGGTGAAGGTCCACGGGCGACCGTCGCGACACCGCAAGTCCACGTGAACGCCGCCCACCGACAGACCGGCGACGAGCGGGAGGTCGCGTGCGGCCCCGGCCGGGTCGCGTTCTTCCCGATAGCGACTGGAGATAGCTGGCAGCAGCCCGGCGACGGCGGAGTCGGCACCGCTGCGGGCGCGCACATCGTCGTCCCACGAGCGCACCGCCTCGGCCAACAGTTCTTCCAATCGCCGATGCCCGACGGTGCCGATGGACAAATCCGCCCCGTCTGCCCCGCCGCGCACCCGCAGCATCACCTGCAGCTGCGCCAGCGGACCATCTGTGAGCCTGGTGCCGAACTCCGGATCGGAGCCCGCTAGCTCGCGCTGCGCGAACGCGATGATGCGCTGGCGCGTGGTGCTCGAGTAGCGGTCGCGCGGCAGAAAGGCGATAGCGCTGACCGTCTGCCCGTCGTGGCAGCGCCGCGCATAGAAGCGCACAGATCGCTCGACGTTCGCTGTGAGCAGGCCGCGCAGGCGACGCGCCATCTCGCCGGACGGTGTCGCGAAGACGCCGAAGAGCGGGTACGTCTGTAACAGCTCGATCGCTGCCTGTCCGCTGTAGGAATCCTGTTCCAGCCCAAGGGCTTTCAGGATGTCAGCTACCTTCGTGCGGACGACCGGTATCTCCCACACCGATTGGTAAATGCCCACCGGCGAGAACGTCCCGACAAACTGATGCTCCCGCACGCCGTCGTGCAGCCGCACTACCACCGGGTACCGCGTGCGCAAGATACCAGTTTCCAGGTACGCCCGATCGATCACCGGCCGCACGGGCGCCTCCGTGAGCGGCTGCAGCCGGATGGTCTGCGGATCGGACCAGACACCGAGTCCAGGCCCGCCGTCCCCCCGCGCATAGCCCACGAGATGGAAGTTGGCGCCACCGCCGAGCCAACCGATCAGCTGCCGGTACTCGTTACGTTCGGGCTCCGGCGCGATCGCCGCAGCGGCAAGTTCGGCCAGGACCTGGCGAATCTCGTCAGCATCGCGGTGCACCGCCATCAAGAGGGAGAATGCCCGCTCCACACCGTCGCGGATCGCCGCGGGGTCACCTGTGCTCGCCGCAAAGGTGCGCACACTGATCCACGATTCGTCCACCGTCGCGACGCCGTCGTCCCCGATCGCCAGCAACGCTCCGTCGGCGTCGCGGGACACCGGCAGCACGGGGTGGTTCAGACCGGCGACCGTCAGTCCGCAGTCGTCCAAGACGGTGAGGATCGACTCGACCAGCAGCGGCACATCCTGAGCGACGGCCATAATCTCCAGGCCGTCACCGTCGGCGATCCGTGTCACCGCCACGGTGAAGGTCCCCGCCTGCCGATACTTGGCGACCTTCAGATGTCTGGCCAGCCCGGGGCGATCACCCCCGTATCGCAGGAGCGCCTCCGCGAGCAAAGGCTCCGGAAGCAGGGATTCTGTGTCAGTCTCGGTCGACCCGTCGTCGCGCATTCATAACCTCCTTGCGATGAAGGCTAAGGGTGACTGGTCGGTAAAGAGTCAGATTGCTTCGAATGCGTCTGTCACCGGGCGTGCCGGAACGAGCCGGGCCGGTCGCGACACTGCACCGTCTGCGGCATTCGCCGGTCCGGCAGCACAGACCGCTACTCGGTACTCCCGCGGCGTCGTTCCGTACCGGGCGACGAATCGACGGCGCAGGGTGCCGACCGAGGTGAATCCCGATTCGGTCGCCACCCTCGCCAGGCCCATCAGTGGGCGGCTGGCCAGCAACATGCGCGCGTGCTCCAGCCGCCGGCGCGCGATCAGATCGCTGACGGTTTCCCGATTGCCCTCGTAGTACCGGTACAGCTGACGACGGCTCATCGCCATCGAGTCGGCGATCAGCCCCGCCGAGAGCAAGGGGTCAGCAAAGTCTCTATTGATCACGTCTAGGACGGCCGAGTGAATCTGCGGGGGGCACATTCCCGGCGCATCGCCGAGGGCGCCTTCGAGCATCGACCGCACCAAGTCGACCGTGATGTGCTCGGCACCGTCGTCAATCCGCCCACGTCCGGCGACGAGGTCCCCGATGAGTTGCTCCAAGAACCCTGCCGCCGCGCGGTTCAGCACTGTCGGCGGTAAGACGGTCGGATCGGCACGCGGATAAGGGCCAGCCGTCGCATCGAACCGCTCCGTCGGAACCGACAGCACGCTGAACCGGGTCGGCGCGGCGACCACCCAGCGGAATGACCTACGCGCCGGAACCACCACGACCAGACCGGGCTCGCAGGTGATGTCCCGCGCGAATCCGGGACCCGTCAAGCGCATCGTGGTGTCGGCAAGTACGAAGCGGACGTTCGTCGAGTAGTCACCGTAACCCGTACCCGGCCCCATCTGAACCAGTTGGGCATGCACCGCACCGAGCCAGCGTTCGCGTACCGGTGGGCCCGTCGGAGCGGCCGGATCGGTGGGCACGATCCGTTCAAACAGTCCGTTCGTCATGTCAGTTCCTTGCGGAACTCGCTCGGTGCCATGCCGAATTCAGCACGGAACCGCTTGGAGAGAGTGTCGGTCGAGGCGAATCCGGACGCCGCCGCCACTGCGGTGAGGGGCAACTGCCGGTTTCTGCCCAAGAGCACCTTGGCATTGGCCAACCGTCGTTGCACGATCATCCTGGCCGGGGATACACCGGTGCCAGCGAAGTAGCGATAGAGGTGGCGGCGGCTCACGAACAACAACTGGGCGAGCGAGTCCGCGGTGAATTCGGGGTCACGGAAGTTCTGATCGATCATCGACCTCGTCATTTCCCGCATGTACAGATCGCTGTCGGTCGGACGGAAGCTGTCCGGGCGATGCGTGGACAGGACCGCCCGGATCAGGTTCGCAAACGCCACTTCTTGATCGCCGCTGATATCGGCGCGTCGTGCGGCCAGATCGTTCGCGAAGCTGTTGACGTAGGCGGCGGTGGCCCGCGCCAGCGGGGACGAATCCACCAGTGGTCCCATGGTCCACCGCACGCCCGGTGCAATACCCAGTAACTCGGTCGGCACCCAGATTCCGGCGAGGTCAGCGATCTGGTGTGAGGTCTGGGTGAACGGTTCATCGTTGCGGACGACGACCAGGTGCCGCGGGTGCGTGTACGCGACAGTTCGCCCGCCCTGGGTCACCGCACCGCTGCCGGGCAGTTGTTGAGTGCCGACCACCACGAAGTCCGAGTGATACTGCTGCACCAGCGCGCTGGTGCGGTCGGTGGTGCACGGCGAGCGCAGCAGCGAGAAGGCCATCAGCTCACGGAGCGGCCGCCAGTACAGGAACTCCGCGAAGCGCTCCGGTGGGTCGGCCGAAACCTGAAACGTGGCCATGTGGTTGTCCAGGCCCTGCTGCCCCAGACGCAGCAAGTAGCGGGTCGAGTTGGCGCCCAGCGGATCGTCGACGTTGATCCGCTGGTGCCAGGCCTCGATCTGAGCGTCCTCCATCGTGGTCAGTCGCGGGTGAGCTTCCGATGCGTCACGCGATGCGGACGCGCCGCGTCAGCCCCGAGGCGCTCGACCTTATTGGCTTCGTAGGCTTCGAAGTTGCCTTCGAACCAGAACCACTTGGCTTCTTCGACGTTGCCCTCCCACGCCAGGATGTGGGTACAAGTGCGGTCGAGGAACCAGCGGTCGTGCGAGATCACGACGGCGCAGCCAGGAAACAGTTCGAGTGCATTTTCCAGCGAGCTCAGCGTCTCGACGTCGAGGTCGTTGGTCGGTTCGTCCAGCAGAATCAGGTTGCCGCCCTCTTTCAGCGTCAGCGCCAGATTCAGCCGGTTGCGCTCACCGCCGGAGAGCACCTCCGATGGCTTCTGCTGGTCGCCGCCCTTGAAACCGAAGGCGCTCAGGTAGGCACGTGAGGGCATCTCGTTCTGGCCGACCTCAATGTAGTCCAGACCGTCGGACACGACCTCCCACACCGACTTGCGCGGATCGATGTTCGCACGGTTCTGGTCGACATAGCTGAGCTTCACTGTTTCGCCGACGCGCACGGCGCCCGAATCCGGCTCTTCCAGTCCGACGATGGTCTTGAACAGAGTCGTCTTGCCGACACCGTTCGGACCGATGACGCCGACAATGCCGTTGCGCGGGAGGGTGAAGGACAGGTCGTCGATCAATACTCGACCGTCGAAGCCCTTCGTCAGGTTCTCCACCTCGACGACCACATTGCCCAGGCGGGGCGGCGTGGGGATCTGGATTTCCTCGAAGTCGAGCTTGCGGTGCTTCTCGGCTTCGGCCGCCATCTCGTCATAGCGGGCCAGGCGGGCTTTGTTCTTAGTCTGGCGCGCTTTGGAACCCGACCGCACCCAGGCAAGTTCTTCTTTCAGTCGCTTCTGCAGCTTCTGATCCTTCTTACCCTGCACGGAGAGTCGTTCAGCCTTTTTCTCCAGGTACGTCGAGTAATTACCCTCGTACGGATGCAGCTGACCACGATCGACCTCGCAGATCCACTGCGCGACGTGATCGAGGAAGTACCGGTCGTGCGTCACGGCCAGGACAGCGCCCGGATAGTTCGCGAGGAACTGCTCCAGCCACAACACCGACTCGGCATCCAGATGGTTGGTGGGCTCGTCGAGGAGCAGCAGATCGGGCTTACTCAGCAGCAGCTTGCACAGAGCGACGCGGCGGCGTTCGCCACCGGACAGATGCGTGACCGCCGCGTCGCCGGGCGGGCAACGCAACGCGTCCATCGCCTGCTCAATCTGGCTGTCCAGATCCCAGGCGTCGGCGTTGTCCAGGTCTTCCTGAAGCTTGCCCATCTCCTCCATGAGGTCATCGGAGTAGTCGGTCGCCATCAGCTCGGCGATCTCGTTGTAGCGCGCCAGCTTGAGCGCGATCTCGCCCATCCCCTCAAGGACGTTGTCCTTGACGTTCTTTTCCTCGTTGAGCGGCGGCTCCTGCAGCAGAATGCCGACGGTCGCATCGGGGTCGAGGAAGGCCTCGCCGTTGCTGGGCTGATCGAGCCCGGCCATGATCTTCAAGATCGACGACTTACCTGCGCCGTTCGGACCGACAACGCCGATCTTGGCGCCCGGGTAGAACGACATGGTGACGTCATCGAGGATGACCTTGTCGCCGTGCGCCTTGCGCACCTTTTTCATGGTGTAAATGAACTCGCCGGCCAACGCCACAACCTCTTCTCAATGATGTCAAGACCAAACGACTCCCAGTGTAGAGCGGCGAGTACTCACCCGATACTCAGGTCGACGACGTAACGTAGTGACTTGTGCGACTACGACTGAAGATCTGGCATCGACGGCAACGGTTCGCGATCCGGCAGTTCCCGGTGCTGAACCAGCTCTACCGGCTGGCCGTCGGCGTGGTCGGCGCCATCATGATGCTCGCCGGTCTGGTGATGATTCCATTGCCGATCCCCGGGCCGGGCTGGGTCACATTGTTCCTCGGCCTGGCGGTCCTGTCGACCGAGTTCGCCTGGGCGCACCGCGTCACCAGCTTCATTCGGAGCCAACTGCACCGCGCCAGTGCGCTGAGCCAGCACGTGATGGCCCGCACCCGCGCGGTGCTGCGCGAGCACCACGCCTACCACCGGCAGACCATGCTGGCCCACGCGCGCAGCGCCTACCAGCAGTTCAGCCCGCTACCGCTTCCGGCGTGATCTGAGTCACCGACCCCGATTCGGCCGCGCCGAGATCGATGCCGAGCGGCGCACCCGGTTGCGGGTGGGCCAGGTCGAGTCCGAGCGAGACGGCGGTCATTTCCAGATCCGAGCGCTTATTGCCGTCGCCGCCGGTGTACTCGTTGGTGCGAAGCTGGCCATGGGCGATGAGTAACGATCCCCGTCGAACCGTCTGCGCCACCACAGTGGCCAGTCTCCGCCAGCAGACGACCGTGAGGTAGAGCGTCGCACCGTCGGACCATTCACCGGTAGTCCGATCTTGTTTGCGCGAATGGCACGCCACCCGAAGCGAGACCACATCGCCGTGCGCCGGCGTCTGGCTGAGGCGCGGATCGGTGATCACCCGGCCGCTGATCGTCGAATATGTTTCGTACATTGCTGACTCCCTGCGTGAAGTGTTGGTGAGTCGAGCATGACCGGCACTCCGGGTGGACCGGAATTGCCGACGCCGCGAACCTGTGGAGAACTCTCGTCGTCCACAACCTCGCGGCGCGGCGTTGCCTTCGGGTCAGCGAGAAGCTAGGTCCCGTTGAGCGAGTCGATCAGCGCCGGAATTTTCGACACCCCCCAGGCGATCAGCACGACCACCGAGCCGACGACGGCCAGCAGCAACAGCCAGGCCGCGATGCGCGCCCCCGGGGTGCGGGGCGCCGGCGCACCGACCC